>NZ_JBJJBV010000227.1:0-18351 GCF_045446735.1 Nocardiopsis protaetiae | reverse complement strand
CGGCACGGTAGAACAGCATGTGGAGCCTCTGGTGGGGCGGGTTTTCTTGGTCGTTAATCCATCTACCAGGGGCTTCTTGCTGTTCAGAAGGGCTTCAGGGAGACCGGTACGGGGCTGTGACCTGCACCTTCAGGATGAAAAAGGCTCAATGATTCTCCCTCTGCGGAATGGCAATCCAATGCCGCAACGCTCGGCAGGCTTCTGGGGAGTGCCAACGCACACGTCCAAGGCGGCGAACAGTTCTCCGTTAATTTGACACAATCTCTTGGGTATGCACTCGATGGATCGCCGGAAGAGCATCCGTACATGGCTTCCTGGTGGTTGGAGGCCCTCATTGACGTCTCCACCAGGAACGAAGACGCAAATCACGCCATCTTGACTGGAGAAGGACAATATGAGCACCCAGTACACGGGCTCGACTCCGAAATGACCCTTCGCGGATTGTACACCTACGACTGGGGCGATGAGGGTGCAGCCGCAAGCGGCATCACAGACTGGATATGGCAGCAAGTCGAGGGTGAAGATTGGGAGCAGGAACGTGCGAAGGAGGCCATGGCCTCCTTCATGGGTCTCTTCGAGTCTCCGGAGTTCGTGGACGCTCTGAGCGGGACCGGGCACAATGTGGAAGGGAAGGTCACTAATGAACTGGGAGAGTTGGTGGACGGGACATGGCATGATGCTTCTGCGGCTCTGGTGAATCCAGAATTGGCTTGGGGATGGTCCGAACTCTTCGCTACTTATATCGAGGAATTTTCCAGCGGATACGGGCTGGACGTCGGATCCATGGGGGTCCCTGACGGTCAGAGAGACGGCAGCAAGTTGGAAGACGGCCAGCTCTACCTCGACCCCCGCCAGAGAGAGAATTTTCTCCAACTGGCTATGGGCGACGGCGATGCCGCCTCTTATATCTACGCCGAGAGCCTTAATTTCAACATGGAAAGAATCGATGACTTCATTCGGGGAGAAAATGGGACCAACACCAAGGGAGCCGTTGAGTCAGGCGTCTTGAGAGGACTCATCGATAGAGCATTGGAGCAGGAGGCAGCCGCCCGGGAAACCAAGAACAACCAAGATAACGCCTACAGGCAGAAAGTTACCAACAACGGAATCGATCTCCTAGGATCTGCAATCTCGGAAATCCCCTACCCTGGGTTCTCCACCCTGTCGGAGGGGATCAAGATCTCCCTCAAGGAAAGTGCCGGATTCGAGACTGTATTCGCCGGACAAAATCTCACGAACCCCACAGGATCCTGGGAAGCGAAAGAGAACTTCCAACTTCTTACCCTTGGTTCTCTCGAGCCGGGAGACCCAAGGTTGGCAGACATGCCCTCAGGCATGGTGATCGAGCGAAATGGGGAGAGATTTATCTCGGTCAACCCCAGCGATTGGGAACTTCAACCGGGACTCGAGTCCATCGCACTGGATGATGCATGGACCACGCTTTCACAGAATAAATGGCCACATGGAGACATGAACTATAACGATGCCATGAATATCTTCACAGAAGCTTACTCGGACACTCGAGAAAAGTTGAACGAAGAGAATAACGAGAGTTAACTCGACCGCCCGGACAAGAAAATATACACTATTCTTCAGAGAGACCATGAATTTCAGTCTTCGCTTTCCTGCTTCACTCTTCGTCGTCGCATGCATGGTGGTCACAGGGTGCTCTCACCCCAACGAGGAAGCCGAGGATCACAGACCCGAAGCGCTTCCTCTCTCTGGCCACGAAGTCGAGCATCGCACCACACCCCCCCTCCCAGAGGGCCTCCCGGTGCCGACGACCGTGATCGAAACTGCATGGGTGTGGGAGGGCCCCGAACCCTCCCGGCTCCTGGCCGTACACGCGACCCCTTCTGGCGCGGTGTTGGAACTCGACAATGGCGTCATCGGCCTGGACACCCTCAGCGGCGAAACCGCTTGGAGCTTTCTACTTCCCGAGGTATCCGGAGATGACGCGGGCACAGACGTGGCGGTGTCCCCAGACGGCACTGTAGTGGCCTTCACTCCTGGGCGGACTCTGGTCCTGCTCGACACCACGACGGGAGAGGAGCTCCTCCGTTTCGACCACGGCGGCACAGGAAACGAATCTTTTTCCATCGGCAGAACCGGGCTCGTCCATTCTACAGGTCTGCTCACCGCAAACGCAGGGGAAAGGCTCAGCGTCACGCTGACTTCTTGGGATCAAGGTGCGACGGTATGGGAGAGTGTGCTGCCCGCCTGCGCCGATTCTCAACAGGCCTTGATCTCGTCCGGTGTGGTCACCGACCAGCAGGTGGCCGTGGTCTTCGAATGTCCCGGTGGGACTTCCACTGTGGTCGGGCTCGACCTCGACGGCGGCAAGGAACTGTGGCGATTCCAGGAGGGACGGGACTACCAACCCTCCGATGCGCTCTTTCCCTCCGCCTCTTCAGAAGAACCCGAATTCGGTGCTGTTGGAGAGTTGTTGGTCCTACAGAACATTTCCCATGAACGCGGTACCGTGGTGATCGACACCGAAGCGGGCCGAGTGGTAGCCGATAAGCTTCCCAGCACACCGGAAAACGCGTTGTTGCGGGTACTCCCGAATGGATACCTGGCCGCGATATCCGCAGGTGCAGAGGAAGGCCCGGTCACCTACGAATTCCGGGAGTTCGATGGAACGGTGCGCAGTCGTGTGGAGACCACGACGGATGTTGCACGGGGCCATGTCAACAATTTCCTTGTCCTGGACGATGCCCTGCTCAAACTCCGTATGGTCGAGGCAGGGGAGGAACAGGACCTGGTCGTGTTCGACCGGGAGTCCGGGGCGGAGGAAAGGGTCACGGTTCCCGTCACTGTCGACACCACTGAGATCCTCAGCGTCGCTCAGGTCGATCATGAGGTCGGCCCCTTGACCTTCCGGGCCGTACCAGGGGCGGTTCTTCTGCGTGAGTACCCAATTTCCCCCGTCCCCCGGTTGGCCGGCTTCCGCTGATCGAACACCGGATTCGAGATCGTTCGGTCCTTCGGGCACTCTCACCGAAGGACCAGCGGCGACCGAAGGCCTGTCGCAGTTTCAGAAGGGCCATAGGGCGGCCGCAGAGGCGCCCATTCCCGTGGCGGTGAAGAGCAGGACGGCTCCCGCGCAGCCGCCTCCGCTCTTCTGAGTAGTGGCGACGGGCTGGCGCTCCGCGCGGTCGCGGTCGGCGTAGGGGGCCACGAACTCGCGGTGGTAGTCCCGCGGGCCGAGTTCCCGGGGCCGCCAGGAGGCCCGCCACGAACGGTGGTCCCCGCCGGCGCCGCGGTCGTCGTCCTCCACCGGCTCCTGCTCACCGAACAGCCGGGACCCCGCCCGGCTCACCGCCTCGCGCAGCACCTCCCAGGCCTGCTCCGACGTCACCACACGGCGTCCGTCCTCCACGGCACGCCGCGCCCTGGGGTCGTCCTCCCCCTCCTCGGTGATGACCAGCCGCACGGTCTTGGTGACGTTGACCCCGATGGTCGCCCCCTGGGACCCCGCGTACGCCACGACCTCATCGATCGCCTCCGACGTCCCCAGCGGCACGATGCGCCAGCCCTTGAGGGGTCCGTTCTTGCGCTCCCGTTCCTCCGCGGCCAGGTTCAGCAGATCCTGGATGACGTGGCCGGTCCCCAGGTAGGCCGCCGCCCTCTCCAGCTCCCGCAGCTCGGCCGAGGTCACCACGCCGTCGGACTCCGCCCGGGTTCGCGCCTCCAGCAGCACCTGCTCGTGCACCCGGCGGATCGTGGCCTGGGTGAACCCCGCCGCGGTGGCCAGTTCCGCGAGCCGTTCGGCCTCCTCCGCCACGACCTTCCCGTCGGCCAGGGCCCGGTCGAGTGTCGCCCGGTAGACGGCGGCCTCCCGGGGTGAGGGTTCGGATGAGGGGTCCATGTCGGGCAGTGCCGCGGTCAGGGTGGACAGCCACCCCTTGTTCGCCCCGCTCATCCCAACGATGTACGGGGTGATGACGCCCGTGCGCGGCACCGCCGGGAGCGCGACGGGGGCGGGCCCGTTCCAGTGCAGGGGCTGCGGGCTCTCCGCGATGAGGATGCGCAGCATGTGCGCGAGCTGGCGGGCGCTGGACAGGGCGTTGGACCGCCACGCGGGCCAGCCCCCGGTCAGCAGCCGGTACAGGTGCCGCTGCTTGTACGGCCAGGTGTCCAGCTGGCTGCGCAGGAGCCTGAGCGTGCACAGTCCCGGAACCCCGGAGACGCGCACCCCCATCCGCTTCAGCTCGCTGTCGAGGAAGCGCTCCTCGTGGTCGAGCTTGTGGGCGACCACCACCGCGTCCGCCAGGTGGGCGAGCAGGTCTCCCGCGACGCGGTCGAACGTGGGCGCCTTGGCCACGTGCGCGTCGGTGATCTCCGCGTGCTCCTCGTAGGGGACCGACCGCTGCGGGTCGACCAGTGTGGAGTACTCGCCCACGACGGTGCCGTCGCCCCGCATGCGGACGACGGCCACCTCGTAGACCCGGTCACCGCGCTCGGGGCGGTAGCCGGTGGTGTCGACCTCCAGGACGGCGAACAGCATCTGTCGGGGATCGTGTCCCGGGGCTCGGGTCAGGTGGCCTTCGGTGAACATGCGTCACCTTCCAGTTCGTGGTCGTAGGGGGAATGCGCTGCGCGACAACCGGAGGTGATGAGCGGGAACGACCTCGATGAGGGCCCGGCCCGCCGCTGGGACAGCGGTGGCGAACAGGTCCTGCATCGGAATTACCACGTCGAGCATGGTCGGCGTGGCGAAACCACAGAAATCGGTCAGGGTGCCGGTCCCGGAACGCATCCTGTGCGGAGGGGGACGGCAGCGGTGTCGCCGAGGTCGGGCGGCGCCGAGAGGAATCCGGCGAGTGCCGGGACACTCCTTCGTGGTCACTTCCGGAGCCGCGCAGCCCCTTCCGTGTGGGAAGCCCTCTCCCGATGGACATGCCGGTGACTCACATAACCTTCGCGTGACGATAGGTATTTTTCCGGCCATTTCCGCAATTCGGATGACAGGTCGGAGTAGTTTCACACGCGTCAGCAACACCAGCCCGCGCTCCTGTTCTCCTGGTGTCCGTCCGCCCTGCCGTACGTGGATCCCGGAGTGCCCATGAGCATCCCCCAGCCCGCCCTGCCACCACAACCGAGATCGCGGCTGTCGACCGGTGCGAAGATCGGAATCGGATGCGGCGGGTGCGCGTCCCTGGCCGTGGTCGGGTTCATGTTCCTGGCGTTCCTCGGAATGCTCCTGGGCCCACCGCCCGAGACGGAACCGGTGACGGTCGCCGCCTCGTCGTCTCCCAGTACGTCACCGACCCCCACCGCACCCGATGTGGTCGGCCTCGGCCTGCCGGAGGCGGAGGACGAGCTCGACGACACCGGCTTCGACCTGGGCGAGGTCGTGCTCGCCGCCGCGGAGGACGGCTCGGCATGGAATCGTTCGGCGCTGCTGGTGTGCTTCCAGCAGGTCGACGACACCGTGGTCGACCTGAGCGTCGTCCCGGAGGGCACCGACTGCCCCGACGACCCCGAGGCGGCACAGGAATGGCCGACCCTGCCCGGCTTCGTCGGCGGCACGGTCGCCGAGGTGCGGGAGTGGTCCGAGGGGGCGGGGACCTCCGGTGTTCAGGTCCGCGCGGCGTTCGGCGACGTCGACGACCCCGACCCGGACGAAGCCGACGACCACCTGGTGTGCAAGCAATACCCGGCAGAGGGAGGGGAGACGGCGCCCTACCGGGACACCATGGTGGTGAAGCTGCACGTCGTCGCCCCCGGCGAGGAGTGCCCCGACAAAATCGGGGATCCCCGTCCTGAGCCGGAGCCGGAGCCCGCTCCTGCCCCGCAACCCGAGCCGGAGCCCGAACCCGCTCCGCAACCGGCGCCACAGCCGGAACCCGAACCCGAGCCGGAGGCCCCGTCCTACGTGCAGGGGGTGCACCCCGGGGCGTTCTGCTCCCAGCACTGGCAGTACGGGTACACGACCGCAGGCACCCTCATGCAGTGCACGACCACGGCCGCGGACAGCCGGTTCCGCTGGCGCCAGGCCTGAACGGCCTCGGTGTGCGGGGTGTGGGCGGGGGCACTCTCACTGCGGCACACGGCGTTCCCTTGGGAGCACGAGGCCCTCGGGTCCGTCGGGCATGCCCACCCGCGGCAGGCTCTCGGTCATCTCCACCACCTCGCCGGGCATCGCCACAGCCCGTTGTCCACCCACCGCTGCAACAGCAGCCGCCCTCCGCCGTCTATGACGGCCGCACCGGCCGCGACCACCAGGTTGTTCGGGGTCGGCGTGGCCGGTGTGGACTCGTCGAATCCGATTTCCCGATGAACGGTGCCCCCGATGGACCTTGTGCGTTTCCTCTGGTCGACGCAGTTGCTGGTGAATCCGTGGACCATCGCGGCCGCGGTGGTCGTGCTCGCGCTGTTCTGTCTGCTGGTCTCCGGCGGGAGGCGCCCCGCTCGCGCGGCGTCGGCAGCGGTCCTGGGGGTTCTCTCCCTGGGCCTGCTCGTCGTCCTGGTCCAGCCGGTCGGCGGCTGGGCGAACGTCGGGCAGCACGACCGCTACCTGAACCTCGTCCCCTTCGTGACGCCGGAGGCGGAGACGCGGGAGGCGATGGAGTCGGCGGACGAGATCGGCGTCCACAAGTACGAGGTCTCCGACGGCCGCCGCGTCTACTCGAACTCCTCCGGGACGTTCACTCTCACCCAAATCGCGGAAAGCCGGTCGTTCATGGTGGCCGAGGACGCCCTCTTCGACGCCTACCGAGAGGTGAGCGCCGAGGGCGAGGTGGTCTGGTACGGCCCCGACGGCGAGGATCTGCCCGCCGACGACGTCGCTTACCTGGAGGCGGAGGTCCGTGACGGCACCCCGGAGAGCACCCAGCAGTCTCTGGAACCTCAACAGAACCTGCTCAACCTGCTCATCTTCGTGCCCGTCGGCATCGCCGCCGTCCTGGCCCTGGCCTCCTGGCCCGCCCGGCTGCTCTTCGGCCCGCTGTTGTCCCTGGCCATCGAAGCCCTCCAGTGGCTGCTCGCCACCGGACGCCAGGCCGATGTCACCGACCTGGTCACCAACAGCTCCGGGGCCCTGCTCGGGGTGGCCTTCATGGGCGGCGCCCTGTACCTGCGGGCACGCCGCGAGCGGAAATCGTCGTCGGCCTGAACGACATCTGGAGCCGGAGGGTGGTTAACGGCCGGGGACGGGTGGGCTGTGGGTGGGCGAGGCGGCTCAGACCTGGCCGGTGTACTCGGCGAGGTCGGTGTGGACGCCCTCCAGCAGGTGGGCCGGGAGGCGGCCGATCAGGTCACCGATATGTTCCTTGGCCATCGGTTGCACGGCCGCCACACGGATCCAGCACTTCTTCTGCACGTTGCCGACGCCGTAATGGAGTTTCACGCACTACCGGGTTTTACGGGTGGACCGGCTTGGGCAGGGTGCCGCCAGGACGATCGGCTGGCCCTGGTTCCGGTGTTCGGCGCCGCCGCTGATCACGACGACGGCACGCCGGGGGTGAGGCTCCCCGATATCGACAACGTCGGGGATGTGCGAAGCCGTCGGCGGGGGTGGGCCGCTGGGCTGTGGGGAGCCGGGGCCGATGGCCGGGCGGAGCGGGTGGTCGAGTGGCGGGTCACCTGGAACAGCGGCGGAGTGGGGCGAGCGGGCCGCCGGTGACCGGGAGCGGCCGCCGACGGGGTGGGCGGACAGCGAACGATTGTTCGGAGTAGGCGGGCCGTGGATGGCCCGGGCCGAGGACGGGTGAGGCGGGCGGGCGGGGTCGGCCGACGGCGGTACGACGACCCTGGTGTTCATCCAGCACCTGGAACCGGGCACCGACCCGGGGTCGATCGGACCCGGCCGGGAGTACCGCCTCGGCGCCCTGGCGGCCTCCCGCGAAGGGAACGCCCCACTCGCCGACGCCCGCTTCCCGGTCCGGCAGGCCTACGACGCGGGGCTCACCCCGTCCTGGGCCAGGCCCCGGGCGGTCGCCTCGACCAGCCTGCGCAGCGATGACCCGAAGTCGGCGGCGAGGTGGCCCAACTCCGGCTCGCGCCGGTAGACCTCGGCGAGGGCGGGCGCGGGGTGGCAGACCTGCCACAGGGTGGCCGCCAGGGCCGTGGTCGCCGTCATGAGGTCGGCCGCCCCCGCGGGGCCCAGGTCCGGCGCGGCCTCGGCGATGGCCGCGGTGATGTCGTCGAGCGCGGCCATGCCGGTGCGCTTGAAGGCGAGCAGTTCGTCGCCGTCGACGCCGCGTTCGAGGTGCAGCGGCACGTTGCCCAGGAGGTCGCACAGCAGCGGGTCGGCGACGAGGGTCTCGGCCAGGACGTCGGCCAGCTCCCGCGGCCCGACCCGGGCCCCGGCCAGCCGCGCGGTGATCCGCTCGGCCCAGCCGCTCCAGCCCTCGGCGGCCCAGCGCAGCAGGACCGCGTCGCGCGAGGGGAAGTAGCGGCGCACCGCGGAGTGGTGCAGGCCGACCTCCTCGGCGATGGCGACCAGCGTGGTCGCGTGGACGCCGTCGCGCAGGGCGACGGTGCGCGCGGCGTCGAGGAACGCCTGCGCGCGCTCGCGCTTGTGCTCGGCCGTGCGGGCCCGCTGGTAACTCACACCACAACTTTAACGCACACACCGTGCGTTAACTTCTGGCACGGGCCCACCTAGCCTCCTTTAACGCACACGCCGTGCGCTAAAAAGGAGTAGTCCATGCGAGCACTGACGGTCACCGGCTTCGGCGGGCCCGAGGTCCTGAAAGTCCGCGAGGTCGACACGCCCTCGCCCGGGCCGGGGGAGATCACCATCGACGTGTCCCACGCCGCCGTCGGGCTGATCGATGCCCTCCTGCGGCGCGGGGACTTCCGGGACGCTCCGGGACTGCCCCGGCCGCCCTACACCCCGGGGCTGGAGGTGGCCGGAACGGTACGCGAGATCGGCGCCGGTGTGACCGGGCCCCGCCCCGGCGAGGTGGTCGCCACCCTGACCCTGCCCGGCATGGGCGGGCTGGCCGAGGTGGTCGCCGCACCGGCGCCGCTGGTCGTCCCCCTGGGCGGCACCGTGCCGCCCGAGCAGGGCGCGGCCGCTCTGGGGAACGCCGCGACCGCGCACCTGGCTCTGGGAGCCGCGCACCTGCGGCCGGGCGAGCGGGTGCTCGTCCACGGGGTCACCGGCGCGTTGGCCTCTGTGTTCCCCGCGGTCGCCGCCGCCCTGGGCGCCGCCGAGGTCGTCGGCACGGTCCGCCGACCGGAACGGATCGCCGCCGCCGAAGAACTCGGGCTGGACAGGGCCGTCCTGTCCTCGGACTTCCCCGGGGCGATCGCCGACGCCCGGTTCGACGTCGTCGTCGACCCCGTCGGAGGGGAGCTCCGCCGCCGCAGCCCTGAGGTCCTGAACCGGTACGGCCGCCTGCTCGTGGTGGGCGACGCCAGCGGCGAGGACGTGGCCCTCAGCACGGACCTCATCTGGCAGCGGGCGATCGGCGTGATCGGCTTCAACGTCGGCGCGGTCCTCGCGGAGGACCCCACCCGCGGTGCGGCCGCCGGACGAGCGGTGCTGCCGCTGCTCGCCGACGGGCGGCTGCGCCTGCCCGTCACGACCGCCCCGCTGGCGGACGCCGCCGACACCTTCGCCCGCTTCGAGCGCGGCGCGATCGGGGGACGCCTCTTGCTGATCCCCTGATCGAAGAAGGGGATCAACGCGGGAGCCACCGCCTCCGACCGAACTCGTTGCGGTTCTGCGTGACCGCACGCACCTGCCCGGGGTCCCGGCGAAGTCACCCACCCGGTCGGCGTTCTTCTGCACAACGGCGATGCCGACGGGCAGCCGGAACATCCCCTGTCCCGGCCGTCTTCAAGGCGCTCCGCGGGAGCCCTTCACAGAACAGCGCGAGCGGCGATGACCGCCCTGAACCGGGCCCAGGCCCCCGGGACGAGCCCGCTGGCGGGCGCAGCCCGCATCACGATGCGAGAAATCCACCCGCACACAGATCCGCTGCGCGTGACCCCGGCCCTGAGCGGGTGAACATCGTGGTGTGGGCCCCGGCCGACGTCGACCCGCAATGGCGTCTTCAGAGCCCGAGGGCAGGTGGAACGGGTGAGCGGCGGCTGGGTGGGGCGAGTGGGCGGAGGATGGGCGGGTTGCGGGGGGCGGGGTGGCAGCCGCGCGGGGAGGGTGGGCCGGAGCAGAGGAACGGGTGAGCGGCTTGGGCCGGGGGCCGCCCCCAGCGGGGTGGGGGCGGCCGTGGGTGGCTACAACAGGGGTGCGGCCAGGTGGTGGGCGAGGGCGCCGGCCAGGGCTGCGAGGGTGTAGGCGGTCAGGCGCCAGGCGGTGCAGCGGTGGTGGCGCGGTTTGCGGTGGCTGTGCGGGCGGCCCGGGCGTCGGCGCGGCAGCGGCGGGGGTTCCGGGCGCGGGCGCGGCCGAACAGGGCCGTCGTCCGGGGCGGGCCGGGGGCGCGGGACCCGGGGCGGCGGGGTGCGGTCCGGGGCCGGTGCGGGTTCGCGGCGGGCCGGGCGCGGGGTGTCGCCCTGGGTGAGGCGGGCGGCATGCGCCTCCATCCAGGGCGGGGTCTGGCCGTGGCGTTGGCGATAGGCGATGCGGGGGTTGTCGGGCATCTGGGCGAGGAGGCGCTGTTCCCGGGTGCGGGATGCGGGGAAGGCCGGGGCGCCCGGGCGGGAGAAGCGGCGTCCCCGAGGTGCGCCCAGCACGGCGCGCACCTCGGAGGAGACGGGTTCGGCGCTCACCGGGAGGTGTCCCCGGCCTGGGTGGGCAGGACCTTGGAGGCCGGGAGGGTGAACTCGGCCCAGACCGCGGTGCCCAGCCCCGCGCAGAACGGGAAGTCCACCACGGCCCGGGTCCCCCAACAGGTGGCCAGGGCGTCGATGAGCAGCAGGCCCCGGCCTCGTTCGGCCTCCTCCCATTCCTCGACGGTGCGCTGGTGCGGGATCGCCGGGTGGGTGGGGGCCACCTCCCGGACCCCGTCGTCGACGACCATCACGTGCAGGCTGTGGGCGGTGGGCATGGACAGGGTACGGATGATCCGCCCGCCGGCCTGGCCGGAGCGGGAGTGGTCACAGGCGTTGGCGACCATCTCGCTGGCGCACAGGACGATGGTGTCGGCCAGGTCCGGGCACAGGCCTTCGAGGCGGTGCAGGTCCGCGCGCAGGTCCTGGCGGGCCCCGGAGAGCTCGGACAGGTCGCCCGGGTAGATGCGGCTGGCCCAGCGGCGCCCCGCGAAGCCGGGGGTCGGGGTGTGGAAGGGCGCGCTGGGACGCGGCACAATGGTCATGATGCGCTTCTCCTTGCAGGGAGTCTGGCGTTGTCACTGGGCTCTGGGGGCGCGGCATTCGCCCCCAGAGCCCGTTTTCATGTGGCCACCACTCTCTCCGTGACAGGCGGCATGCACGGCACGAGGCAGGGCAGGCCCTTCCGCGCCGCTCAGCCACAGCGGTTCTCAACAGGAACCGAAGCCCCTGACCACGAAGTGTGGGAAGCCGACTACAGTTAAACTCAGCACACAGCAACTTACAAGCCTGCATCTTAAAGCCGTGTAGATAGCCCCGGAAGATCCCTTTTGTGAACAAAGATGCAGTTCAGGGGCATGGCAGAGTAAGGCGACGACGCCGATGAACGAAGGAAGCGATGGCTGATCCGATCCCCACCGTGCGGCAGTATCGACTCGCGCAGGATCTTCGGGAACTCCGCGCCGCGGCAAAGATGACCCAGGAGCAGGTCGCGGCCAGCATGGACTGGCACGTCTCCAAGCTCTTCCGCCTGGAGAACGCGCGCAGCCCCCGTGTGAACTGGCTGGACATCCAGGGACTGCTCGACCTCTACGGAGTGGCCAGCCCACAGCGCGAGGCCCTGGTCCAACTGGCGAAGGACTCCAAAAAGCGCGGCTGGTGGACCACGTACCAGGACGTCTTCACAGGCTCATTCGTCGCTCTGGAGGACGAGGCCCACCTCATCCGGTATTACTCTTCGGAACTGGTCCCCGGCCTGTTCCAGACCGAGGCGTACGCACGTGCCGTGATTCAGGCGCTGCGCCCCGGCTACGACGTGCAGAGCGTGGAACGTCGGGTCTCCGCCCGCATGGCACGCAAGGAGATCCTGGAGCGGGAGAAGCCTCTACACCTGGACTTCATCCTCAACGAGGCTGTGGTCAGGAGGTGTGTGGGTGGCCGGGAGGTCATGGCCGAGCAGCTCGACACCCTGCTCGGGATCTCCAGAACCGAAGCGGCCACCCTGCGGCTGCTCCCCTTCCAAGCTGGAACCCATGCAGCCATGGAGGGAGCCTTCACAGTCTTCTCGTTCCCGGCAGAGCTGTATCCCGATGTGGTTTACATCGAGGGCATGATGGGCGACCTGTATCTGGAGAGCGCCGATAGCGTCAGCCGTTACAGGGATGCCTTCGAAGGCCTGCGTCAGGCGGCTCTGTCACCGTCTGACACGATGGTCTTCATCAAGTCGTTGGCGAGGGAGTTCCGGTGATCCAGTGGTTCAAGTCCAGCTATAGCGGAGGGGACAACAACTGCGTAGAGGTCGGGCGCGTCCCCGTCCGCCCGTGGCACAAGGCGAGCTACACCAATGACAGAGGGGCCTGTGTGGAAGTCTCGGAGGGGACGGTCACCGGGGTCCGGGACACCAAGCACCGGGAGCTGGGCGCGCTCTTCTTCGGCGCCGACGAATGGCAGGCCTTCCTCGACACCACCAAGGACACCTGACCCGCGCGACAGCACCACCGGGCCCCGTCCGCGAACTTCCGAAAGGCGGGGCCCGCACTGCGCAAAGCGGGCTGCGTTCAACCGCTCCGGAGGCAATACCCGAGCGACGTCAGCCAGCGTACGGAGGACCCCCTTGCAGGGCGTGTTCGACCCGGAGCCGCTGGGTGTGGTGCATCGGCAGGCCCTTGATCTCGGCGGGCGCGAACCAGCGGACCTCATGGGACTCGTCGCTCACCATCAGCTTCCCTCCCACCACCCGGGCCCGGAAGCACACGTTGAACTGGCGGCGCACCTCGCCGTCGCTGTAAGCGATGACGTGCCGGGCGTCGGTGTAGGTGCCGACCAGGCCGGTCACCTCCACCTCATAACCGGTCTCCTCCCGTACCTCGCGCACCGCCGCCTGCGGCAGGCTCTCGGCCATCTCCATCGCGCCACCGGGCATCGCCCACAGCCCGTTGTCCACCCGCCGCTGCAACAGCAGCCGCCCACCGTCATCGATGACGGCTGCGCTGGCCGCGACCACCAGGCTGTTCGGGACTGGCGCGGCCGGGTCGTCGTAGTACTCGGTACGGGCCATACGCAGAATCGCTCCTCAGGTGACCGGTTGAGGCTCCTTGGCCTCAGTCTTCCGCGAGAGTCGCCTGGGCCGAACGAACGAGTTCCAGGGCCTGGTGACCGCTGGCCGCCGTACGCGACAAAGCAGCGAACACGCGCCGGTAGGGCTCGACCGCGTCGTCGTCGGTCAGGTACAGCTCGGCGCTGACGGTCTCCACGATCACCCGTTCGTCGTCGTAGATCCAGAACCCGTGCATGGGGGAGACCGGCAGGGCCGCCGTCAGGGGGATGACGCCGATCCCGCCGAGGCCTTGGCGGATGCATGAGGCCAGGTGGTCGAGTTGCTCGACCTGGACCCGTGTGGAGGCGTGGCGGGTGCGCAGCGCCGGTTCCCACAGCAGGATCCGTACCTGCCTTTCCCGGTCCTGGAGGATCGCGCGGCGCTCCATGCGTGTGCGCACGCCCTCCTCGACGTCGGCCGGGGTGCCGTAGAGTTCCACGGCCCGGCCGATCATGGCGCGGGCGTAGGCCGGGGTCTGCAACAGGCCCGGGACGCACACCGACTCGAAGATGTGCAGGGTGCGGGTGCGGTGCTCCAGGTCCACGGCGTTCTGCTGGCGGGCCCGGTTGCCGGCGGCGAGGCGGCGCCGCCACCCGGTGTAGTGGGTCTCCAGCGCGCCGAGCTGGGCCACCAGCCCCTCGGCCGCCTCGGGCCGTCCGCACAGCAGGGCCCAGCGGCGCAGATCGGCCGCAGCCGCGGTCTGGTTCCCGCGTTCGAGACGGGACACCTTGGAGGGGTGCCACCCGGCACGGGCCGCCAGCTCCCGGCCGGACAGCCCGGCCTCCTCCCGGAGTTCGCGCAGGCGAACGCCGAGGGAGGCACGGGCGGTCTGGTAGTCCGTCATAGAGCGCGGACCTCCAACCGTCGGGAAAGTGCCGGCATGCACCTCACGTCGACAGATCCCGGCCGATGGCCTGGACGAGTCGCACGGCGTCGGGACCGCGCAGGGCCGCGGCGGAAAGCTCGGCGAACGCGCACCGGTAGGGCTCGATCGCGAGGTCCTCGGTCAGGGACAGCTCGGCGCCGATGGTCTCCACCAGGACCTGTTCCTCGTCGAAGATCCAGAACCCGTGGGAGGGGACCACGTCCATGCTCGCCCCCAGGGGGATGACGCCGATATCGGCCCGGCGCCGGGTGATCTCCGAGGCGATGCGGGCCAGCTGCCCGGCCATGACCGGGTCCGGCCCCAACCTGATCCGCAGGGCCGGTTCCCAGACCAGGATCTCGAACCGCTTACCGGGGGCGTCCATGATGCCCTGGCGGTCCATGCGGGCGCGCACCGCCTTGTCGATGTCCGCAGGGGTGCGGTGGCGGCGCACCCCTCGGCGGAACATGAACGCGGCGTAGTCCGGTGTCTGGAGGAGGCCCGGCACGCACGCGGTTTCGAGGATACGGAAACGACGCGTCGCGGCATCCAGCGGGGAATAGGAACGCTGAAGCGGTTCGTGGCCCCCGGCAAGTCGCCGACGCCAGCTCGCGTAGTGCGTCTCCAACGACCGCAACTGCGCCGCCAGGCCCTCGGTCGCCTCGGGGCGTCCGCACACCCGCGCCCAGGAGCGGAGGTCTTCCAGACTGGCTGTCTGCTTGCCGTGCTCCAGCTTCGACACTTTGGAGGGGTGCCAGCCCAGGCGCGCGGCCAGTTCCCGTCCGGACAGCCCGGCCTCCTCCCGGAGCTCGCGCAGGCGGACGCCGAGGGAGGCGCGAGCGGTCTGGTAGTCGGTCATAGGGCGCGGGTGGCCATGTACTCCGTGAAGGGCAACGCGTGGTGCCAGGCGGCGTCACGGGCCTGGAGGGCGGCCAGGATCTCGGACGGTTCCTCGCTGAGGTGCACACCGAGGAACCGGTCGCCGTCGAACGCCAGACGGGCGACGGTGCGGCTGTCGAAGACCCAGAAGTCGTGGTCGGGCAGTTCGGCGACGATGGGGTGGGTGCGGGGCAGGTAGCGGATGTCCTCGCCCGCGCCGAGGTTGTAGGGGGTGCCCCACAGCTCCCAGCGCAGGTAGTCCGAGGGCGGGTCGTCGATGAGCCGGACCCGTTCCATGCGCTTGCCGGTGGCGGTCTCCTCCCGCACCATGCGCAGCCACGGGGTGAACCATTCCAGGTCGGGCTCTTTTCCGGTCAGCCATTCCTGGAAGGGGCGGTCCTCGTCGAGTTTGCCGTAGTAGGTACGGGTCTCCAGCCGCCAGGCGGTGTGGCGATTGCGCCGGAAGAGGTCGGTGAAATCAGCTCCGGTGACCAGATCGGCCATCTCACTCCTTGGGGGCGAAGCGGGTCAACAGGGATCGGGGGACCACCACGAACTCCTCGCCGTCGAGGATGTCGCTCAGCTGTGCCAGCGCCTCGGGGTCCGTCAGCCGGTCGCCTTGGACCACGATGTCGCCGGTGTCGGTCTCGTACAGGGTCGGGCATCCACCGTCTTGCGAAGTCGTGCCTATTTTGCGGAGTTTCACAGAGGCTCCCTGGTTAGGGGGTGGGAACCCAGTTTCACCGACTCGGGTCCGTGCCCGCCAGGTCACCATTGGCACCGCGCGAGCAATTCCGAGCAATCCCCGCTCCTGCGATTCCGTCCCGGGATTACGTTCGTCGGTACGCCGACCCTACCGACGAAGGAGACCTTGTGCGATCGGTGGAACCCCGCCTTGACGAACCTCGGGTATTGGCCCCTTATGTCCGTGTCGGCTTCCAGGACGGGACGCTGTTCCTCGGGTTCGGGTCGATACGCCGGCCCGTGCACGACCGGGAGCTGTGGGATCCCCTGCTGCGCCTGGCCGACCACTTCCGCACGCCCCGCACCCGGGTCGAGGCGCGCTCCTTCCTGGACGGTCCCTGCGGGGTGGACGCGGGCCGGGCCGAGGCGGTGATGCGACTGCTCGAAGACGGCAACCACCTGATCCCCGCGCACACCTACGACCCGGCCGACCGCTACAGCCGCCACGCCCTGTTCTACGAACTCTCCGGGGCCGACGCGGTCAAGGTCCAGCCCCGGCTGGCCCGGGCCCGGGTGGTACTGCTGGGGTGCGGGGGCATCGGCAGCCTGGTGGCGGCCGCCCTGGCCACCGCTGGGGTCGGGGATTTGGTGTTGGTGGACGCCGACCATGTGGAGCTGAGCAACCTGACGCGCCAGTTCCTGTTCACCGAGGCCGATATCGGACTGCCCAAGGCCGAGGTGCTCGCCAGGGAGCTGCGGCGGCGCAACCGCGACTGCCGGGTGCTGCCGGTGGTCCGCGATATCGGTGATGGGGCGGACCTGGAGCATCTGCCCGACGGTGATCTGGTGGTGGTCTCGGCGGACTCCCCGGGGCTGACGGGCATGGTCAACGCCCACTGTGTCCGGAGCGGAACACCGTGGTTGAACGCCTGCTACGTCAACGACATCGCGGTGTGGGGACCGCTGGTGGTGCCGGGGGTGACCGGGTGCTGGGACTGTCGGCCGCTCACCGCCCGGGCCCCCGAGGGGGAGCCGGAGTTGGCCGGGCTCATGGCCCGGGTCAACGGCCGCTACCAGGCACCCTCTAACGGCCCGGTGAACATGCTCGCCTCGTCCCTGGCCGCGTTGGACGCGTTGCGGTATCTGGGCGGCTTCGGGACCCCGGCGGCGTTGAACCGACGGGTGGGTGTGTGGTCGCACGACCTGTCGCTCGACGAACAGAAAGCGGAACGCGACCCGGTCTGCCCCACCTGTGCCGAGGCCGTTCCCGTCTGTGAAGGAGTCCGATGAGCGCCGACCGCGACGTGGGGTGTGTCTTCTGCCGGATCGTGGCCGGGCAGGCCCCGGCCCACCGGATCTGGGAGGACACCGACCATCTGGCGTTCCTGTCGATCTTCCCCAACACCGAGGGGTTCTCGGTGGTGATCCCCAAGGCGCACCGGAGCAGCTACGTGGTGGACCTGGAGGAGGGGGAGTACGCCGCGCTGCACCTGGCGGCACGGGAGGTGGCGCGCCTGTTGGACGCGGCGTTCGCCGATGTGGCGCGCACCGGGATCATGTACGAGGGGTACGGGGTGGACCACGCCCACGCCAAGCTCTTCCCGATGCACGGGACGGTGGGCAACGCGGGCGAGGGGTGGCGGGCGGTGGCATCGACGGCCACCGGCTACTTCGAGCGCTATGAGGGGTATCTGTCCTCGCACGACCACGAGCGGGCCGATGACGGGTGGCTGGCCGAGGTCGCCGAACGGATCAGACGAGCAGAGCGGTGACGGCGGAGCCCGTTGCCGGGGACACGGGTACGGGGGCGGGGCGGCCCTGGACTGGGGCCGCCCCGCCGTCGCTTCTCGGGGGTCAGTTGTTGCCGTCGTCGTTCACCGTGGCCTCCTCGCTTCGCGTGGTGGGTGCGCTGCGGGAGGCCGGTCCGTCCCGGGGTTCTCGGCGGCCTCCCGAATCCATGGAAGCCCGACGGCCGGGGCGGGGACAACGTGCTTGCGCGAGATTGCTCCCGGTGCGGGGGCCGTCCCCGCCGAACCGGTGTCCTGTAGGTGCGAGCCGAGGGCTACAGGCCAGCGAGTCCACTTGATCGACCACCAGGTGCGCACGGCGGAGTTCATCCTGGTCGTGGCGCCGGAGAGTCGCGGCCGGGGTGTGGGGACAGCGGCCACGCGACTGACCCTGGACTACGCCTTCCATGTGATCGGGTTGGAGATGGTCTGGCTCAAGGTGCTCGAACCCAATGCCGCCGGGCGCACCGCCTATACCAAGGCGGGGTTCCGGGAGGTGGGCACGCTGCGCAGTGCGGGGGTCTGGCGGGGACGACGCTGCGGGGAGGTGATCATGGACGCCCTGCCCGAGGACTTCCCATGGCCGTCGGTGATCGCGGGTGACAGCGGCGAGAAGAGGTAGCCGGAAGGCCCCGGGGCAGCCCGGTCGGAGAAGCCATCGCTACTGTCCGAAGCATGTGGAGTGCGCGTCCATGACGAGACTCAACTGCTGAGCTTGAGATTTAACCTGTCTGGTTCTTGTGTTCTGCCAGGGTCGCGGCGCGTTTGACGGTTTTGCCGACCTCATGCCGGGGCGCGGGCCCGTGGTTCTTCATCCCGGGAGGCCGCCCGGGACCGGGCCGGGAGGGTTTGGG
>NZ_JBJJBV010000226.1:0-14014 GCF_045446735.1 Nocardiopsis protaetiae | reverse complement strand
CCAGCAGCGGGTCGCCGGTGCGGTTCCAGGACTCCTTGTACGACTTGGCGGCGTTGCGCGCCTCCTCGCCGACCTTGGCGTCCTTGTCGGTGGAGCGGCGCGGGTAGTCGCCGTCCAGGATGCGCTGGTAGGAGCCGTCCTCCACCCACCGGTGCAGCTCGGCCAGGCGCACCACCGCGAACGGGTGGGTCTGCCCGACCAGGCTGAGCAGCTTGAGGAGGCCGTCCCGGGCGTCGCCGCCGCTCTCGTACTCGCGGGCCTGCTCCAGGAAGGAGTCCGGGTTCATCTCCGCCAGGCGCGAGCCGCCCGCGAGCTTCATCAGCGCGCGCTTGCCGGCCTCGGGGTCCTGGGCGGCGAGGATGCCCGCGCGGTCACAGGACAGCTCGGACTTGCGGTACCACTCCTCCAGCGCGGCCACGATGGCCTGGAGGCCGATGTAGCCCAGCGGCACCCACGCCACCCGGGTGGCCAGCCGGATCAGGGCCAGCAGCATGGTGCGGTACACGGCGTGGCCGCTGAGGATGTGGCCGACCTCGTGGCCGATGACGAACCGCTGCTCGTCGGCCTCCAGCAGGTCGAACAGGCCCGTGGTCATGACGATGAACGGCTTCTGGCTGCCGATCGCCATGGCGTTGGGCTTGGGGTTCATCTGGATGTACAGCTCCGGCACCTCGTCCATGTCCAGGACGTAGGCGGCGTCGCGCACGTAGTCGTACACGTGCGGGAACTGGGTGGGGCCGACGCGGACGGCGCTGGACAGGAACATCAGGCGCAGGGCGCGTTCGTTGAACAGGCCGGAGAGGCGCTTGAAGACCTCGTCGAAGCCGCGCAGGGACCGCAGGGCGACCAGGGCGCCACGGTCGGCGGGGTGCTCGTAGGCACGGGGCGAGATATCGGAGAGCCGGACGCGGACGCGATCTGGTGAGTTGGACATACCGGCATGCTATGCGCCGGGATCGCGCTTGGCCACGGTTTCGGGGCAACGAGATATGACGCGTTTCCCGGAGCGGGGGGCGGAACCCGAGGTGGCGGTGGGGAACGGTGCGGCGCGGGAGGTCTCGGAGCGGGACCGGAATCGGGGGAAGCTCAGGGGGAACCCGGGGACGCCTCAGGGACGGCCGAGGGGGTAGGGGAAGGAAGCGGGGCGCGCCGTCGTTGTGCCAGTGCACCGGGGAGGAACGGGAGGACGAGGGTGCGGTGTTCTCCGGCGGCGTCGGCTAATCTCGGTTGGCCGAATCCGGCACGCCGGACCGAGGAACGGAGCAGTCGAGTGGTGCACGAGGACAACAACGGGCGGGAGTCCGCGCGAGCGGGCCGAACCCCCCGCGTCGGCATCATGGGCGGCACCTTCGACCCCATCCACCACGGCCACCTCGTCGCGGCCAGTGAGGTCGCCCACCTCTTCGAACTCGACGAAGTGGTGTTCGTCCCCACCGGGCAGCCCTGGCAGAAGGACCCCGAAAAGGTCACCCCGCCCGAGGACCGCTACCTGATGACGGTCATCGCCACCGCCGAGAACCCGCAGTTCCGGGTCGACCGCATCGAGATCGACCGCAACGGGCCCACCTACACGATCGACACACTGCGCGAACTACGGGCCTCCTACGGCCCCGACGTGGAGCTGTTCTTCATCACCGGGGCCGACGCCCTGGGCGCCATCCTGGGCTGGCACAACGCCGACGAACTTTTCGAGCTCGCGCATTTCGTAGGCTGTAACCGGCCCGGACACCCGCTCAGCGACTCGGGACTGCCCGAGGGCAAGGTCTCCCTGGTGGAGGTCCCCGCACTGGCCATCTCCTCGACCGAGTGCCGCGAGCGCGTCCGCAAGGGCGAACCCATCTGGTACCTGGTCCCGGACGGCATCGTCCGCTACATCAACAAGACCGGGCTCTACCGAGAGACCTGAAAGGCAGCAAGTACAACGTGACAGCCACCGACAGGGCGCTGGAAATGGTCAAGGTCGCCGCCGAGGCCGCCTCCGACAAGCTCGCCCAGGAGATCATCGCCTACGACGTCAGCGAGCAGCTCGTCATCACCGAGGCCTTCGTGCTCTGCTCCGCGCCCAACGACCGCCAGGTCCGCGCCATCGTCGACGAGATCGAAGACCAGCTGCGCCTCAAGTCCGGCGCCAAGCCCGTCCGCCGCGAAGGCGAACGCGACGGCCGCTGGGTGCTGCTGGACTACGCCGACATCGTCGTGCACGTCCAGCACGAGGAAGAGCGCGGGTACTACGGCCTGGAGCGGCTGTGGAAGGACTGCCCGACCATCGAACTCCCCGAGAACGCCCGCGGCGCCGAGCGCACCCCGCTCGACGAGCAGTAGGCCCCGGGAACACCCCCGAGTGGAGAGACGCACCAAGGTGACCGACACCCGTCGCGTGCTGTTCTGGCGGCACGGCCGAACCGCCTGGAACATGGAGAACCGCTTCCAAGGGCAGACCGACATCGAACTCGACAAGGTCGGACACGCCCAGGCCGACCGGGCCGGGCGGCTCCTCGCCACCCTGGAACCCGACCTGATCGTCGCCTCCGACCTCAAACGGGCCGCCGACACCGCCGGCTACCTCGGCCGGGCCGCCGACCTGCCCATCGAGTTCGACAAGGGGCTGCGCGAACGGTTCGGCGGATCCTGGGAGGGGTTCACCGGCAAGGAACTCGCCGAACGCTGGCCCGAACAGCACCCGCGCATGGACATCCCCGACGGTGAACCCATCGCCGAAGTCGGCGACCGCATGCACACCGCGGTGCGCAAAGCCCTCGGACGCACACCCGAAGGCGGCCTGCTCGTCGTCGTCAGCCACGGGGCCGCACTGCGCGTCGGCATCTCCCGCATGCTCGGGATCCCCGACGAACAGCGCGAGATCCTCGGCCCGCTCAGCAACTGCTGCTGGTCCGTGCTCCAACAGCGCCGCGGGCACTGGAGACTCATGGAGCACAACGCGGCGAGCCTGCCCGAACCCGTCGTGCTCAGCGACGACGCGTAATCCGTTTCGACGAACGCACCGGATTCCGCTATGGTGTGGGAGTCGGCAGCGCACAGAAGTGCGAGGTCCGACTCCCACAAGGGGCTATGGCGCAGTTGGTAGCGCGCCTCCATGGCATGGAGGAGGTCTGGGGTTCGAATCCCCATAGCTCCACGGACTCTGGGCGACCCTGCTCGCGCGTTGGACGCGCTCGCCGGGTCGCCCGTCGTGTTTACCGGGGGGAGACCCCCCGAACCCCCCGAGGTGACCCCCTGTGGTGGGGGTCGCGCGCATCGGATCTGTATGCGGGTGGATCTCTTACATCGTGAGGCGGGCTTCGCCCGCCAACGGCCTCTCGGGCTGCGCCCGCTGAAGATCCCGGTTCGCGGGCTTACGCCCGCCGCCAGCCCTACGGGCTGTGACCCGGCTTTGCGGACTTGCGTCCGCCAAAGCCGCCACGGGCTACGCCCGCCACTCCGCCTCGTGATCGGTGTTGATACGGGGCGGTGGGGCGGCCGTTGGTGCGGAAGCTCTCGGTGTGGGGTAGTACGCGATCAGCTGCTGACGGCCCTCGAACGTGTCGATCAGCGGGGTGCTCGCGTCCACCACGGGCAGTCGGCGCCGGGCCGCTCGGCTCCGATGTCGAGAAGGGGTGGGCGGCTCCGTCCCAGGGGTATGAGCGATGGAGGGGGCACTATGGGACCGGATGAGATCGCCGAGGTTCTGGGGCGGCCGATCAGTCGGGAACTGCTGGCGCGGGACCTGACGCGGTTGGCTTATGTGGCGAAGGACGGGACACCGCGGTGCGTTCCGATCGGGTTCACCTGGAACGGGTCGGAGGTGGTGATGTGCACCTCGACGAACGCTCCGAAGCTGCACGCGCTGCGGGTGAACCCGATGGTGGCGCTGACCATCGACACGGAGGTGCACCCGCCCAAGATGCTGCTCATCCGGGGACGCGTCGAACTGGACGAGGTCGACGGGATCCCGGACGAGTACCTGCGGATGAACGGCAGCTACCAGATGACGCCCGAGCAGCGGGTGGAGTGGGAGGCCGGGGTCCGCTCGCTGTACGACGCCATGGTGCGGATCGTGGTCACCCCGACGTGGGCGAAGCTCATCGACTTCGAGACGACGCTGCCCTCGGCGGTCGAGGAGCTGGTCAGGAGAAAGGCGGAGCGTCGGTGATGATGGCGTCGAGGTTGGCGCGGGTCGCCTGGAGTTCGTGGATCGCGGTGTCGATCCGGTCGCGCTGCTCGACCAGTCCGTCGACCAGGCCGGGGCAGGTGGGGATCAGCAGCTCGGTGATGCACGGCAGTGCTTCGCGGATCTGAGCGGTGTTCAGGCCCGCCGCGAGGAGGAGCCTGATCCGGCGGACGGTGGTGACGTCCTCGGCGGTGTACACGCGATAACCGCTGGGGAGCCGTTCGGGCGACAGCAGACCGTGCTCTTCGTAGTAGCGGAGGGCGCGCTCGCTGGCGCCCGTTCGCCGTGCCAGTTCTCCGATGCGCATGCCGCTCCAGCTTGACTCTGACGTTGGCGTCAGGCTTTAACTTAACCGGCATGACAACTGTGACCGTTCTCGGGCTCGGCCCGATGGGGCGTGCCCTGGCCGGTGCTTTCTCCGGTTCCTGTTCCACGACCGTGTGGAACCGCACTCCCGGGAAGGGGGATCTCCTCGATGTCGAGGTCGCCGGGAGTGCCGGCGAGGCGATCAGGGCGGGCGAACTCGTCGTGGTGTGCCTGGCGGACTACCGGGTGGCGGGGTCCGTGCTCGACGCCGGGGCGTTGCAGGGGCGCACCCTGGTGAACTTCTGCGGGGGCTCACCGCGGGAGGCCCGTGAGATGGCGGCCTGGGCGCGGGAGAAGGGGGTCGACTACGTCGACGGCGTCATCGTGTCGACGCCCGAGGCCATCGGGGGTGCTGAGGCGGCGCTGTACTACAGCGGGCCGCGAGACGTCTTCGAGGCGCACCGGGCCGCGCTGGCCGCGCTGGGGGAGGGCTTCTACCTGGGGGAGGAGCCCGGGCGGGCCGCCGCGTACGACGTGTCCCTCCAGGACATGCTGTGGACGTCGATGAGCGGTGCGGCGCACATGTTCGCGCTCGCCGCGGCGGAGGGCATCACGGCGGCCGACATCGCCGGGCACGCCAAGGCGATGCTCGGGTTCTTCCCGGACATGATCGACATGCTCGCCGAACAGGTGGACTCGGACCGTTTCCCCGGCGACGTCGTCACGGTCGCCTCCAGCGCCGCGATCATGGACCGCATCCTGAGCACGGTCCGGGAGCGGGGCCTCGGCGACGGCGCCCTGGGGGCCGCGCGGGCCGAGGCGGCGCGGGCGATCGACGCGGGCCACGGGGCGGACGGGTTCGGGCGCCTCGCGGTGGGGTGGAGGCGCCCGGCCCGTCCGCCGTCGGTCAGGCCGACTTGACCGGTGCGCTGCTGCGGCCGTGGTCCCGGCCGCCGAGCTCGGTGTCGAGCGTCTCCTGCGCCTCGCGCATGTTCGCGGCGTGGACGGGGTCCTCCAGCCGCTCCCACAGCTGGTCCTCGGTGACGTCCTCGATGTGGGCGGTCACCCACCAGATGTTGCCGAAGGGGTCCCTGACGCGGCCCCCGCGCTGCCCGAAGGGGTTGTCGATCAGGCGGGTGACCACCTTGCCGCCGAGTGCGACGGCCCGGTCGAAGGCCTCGTCCGCGTCGGGTACGAACACGCGCAGGAGGCTGGGCATGGCGGGCCAGTCCTCGCGCCGGTCGAAGGCCAGTACGACCGTGTCGCCGACACGGATCTCCGCGTGGCCGACCAGGCCGTCCTCGGTGAGCACACGCCCGATCTCCTCGCCGCCGAACGCCTCGGTGACGAACGTGAGGAAGGCACCCGTGTCCTCGGTGACGACCCAGGGTGCGACGGTCGTGTAGCCCTCGGGGGTGACGCCGGTCTGCTCGTGCATCGTGTGCCTCTCGCTTGTCGCCGGTGAAGCTTGCAAAGACCACATTAGGAGCGATGTAGGCCAATATCTGTCCTAGATCGCCGCCGTGCTCGGGGGCGGTATAGTATGGCCGGTATAGTTATTGGCCATGTAGGGAAGGCGTCCTATGATCGAGATCCTGAACCCCGGTGAGCTGGCCCGGGCGAAAGAGACGGGTGCCCTGGTGGCGGACATCCTGGAGGCGTTGAGGGGCCGGAGCGGGGTCGGCACCAACCTTCTGGACATCGACCGGTGGGCGAAGGAGATGATCCTGGAGGCCGGGGCGCAGTCCTGCTACGTCGACTACGCGCCCTCCTTCGGGCGCGGGCCGTTCGGCCACTACATCTGCACGGGTGTCAACGACGCCGTTCTGCACGGGCTGCCGCACGACCGGGTGCTGGAGGACGGGGACCTGCTGTCGCTGGACCTGGCCGTGTCGCTGGACGGTGTCGCCGCGGACGCGGCGATCAGCTTCATCGTGGGCGACGCCCGGCCCGCGGAGAGCGTCGCGATGATCGAGGCGACCGAGCGGGCGCTGCGCGCGGGGATCGCCGCCGCCGGGCCCGGCGCCCGGGTCGGCGACATCTCCCACGCGATCGGCTCGGTGCTGAAAGAGGCCGGGTATCCGATCAACACCGAGTTCGGCGGTCACGGCATCGGGTCGACGATGCACCAGGACCCGCACGTCCCGAACATCGGGCGGCGCGGCACCGGGTACAAGCTGCGCCCCGGCCTGATGCTCGCCCTGGAGCCGTGGGTCATGCGGGACACGGCGCGGCTCGTCACCGACGCCGACGGCTGGACGCTGCGGAGCGCGACCGGCTGCCGGACGGCGCACAGCGAGCACACGGTCGCCATCACCGAGGACGGGGCCGAGATCCTCACCCTGCCCACGCGGGGGTGAGGCGGGCGCGGCGGTGGACCGTCACCAGCACGCCGTCCCCGTAGGTCGTCGCCTCGACCAGCCTCCAGGAGGTCTTGCCGGTGGTGTCGCCGAACAGCCTGCGGCCGTGGCCCAGCAGGACAGGGAAGGCCATGAGGCGGATCTCGTCGACGAGGTCGTGTTCGAGGAGGCTCCGCACCAGGGTGAGGCTGCCCGGGACGGAGATCTCGCCGTCCACGGTCGACTTCAGGCGGGTGACGGCGTCCGACAGGTCCCCCGAGAGCACCGTCGTGTTGTTCCACCCCGGGTCGGTGAGGGTGTTCGAGACGACGTACTTGGGCATCCCGTTGTACTTGTCCGCGAGCGCGCCGTCGTAGTCCGGCCAGGCGGACGCGAACCCCTCGTAGGTGGTGCGCCCCAGCAGCAGCGCCGACGCGTTGAGGGCCTCCTCCTCCTTGAACGCTTCCCCCTCCCCCCGGTCGACCTCGAAGCTCCAGTCCGGGTACTTGAAGTCCTCGCCGCCCGGGGCCTCGGCGACGCCGTCCAGGGAGACGAACTCGGTCACCACGACGTGTCCCATGTCAGCCCTCCTTCCCGGCGAAGGCCCGCAGGACGGGGGCGAGCACCTCGGGGGTGGTGCCGTGGTTCTCGCCCGGCACCACCCGGAGGGTCGCGGTGGGCAGGTGGTCGGCGACCGCACGCGCGCCCGCGGCCAGGTAGGGCCAGGTCGCGTCGCCGTGCAGGACCAGGACGGGGACGTCGACCCTGTTCCACAGGTCGGCGCGCAGCGGCCGGCCGGACATGGTGTCGCCGACGTTGCGGCCGTCGTAGGCGATGGTGTGCGCCACCGCCTCCAGCCCCGGCCAGAAGTCGCTTTCGCGCATGTCGCCGAGGAGCTCCACGGGCATCCCCGCGGCCGCCGTCATGAACAGCTCCACCGCGTCCCCCGGCCGCCCGGCGGCCACGGCCGCGTCGAGGCGTTCGACGTAGTCGGCGGGCAGCGGCGGCCGGGAGTCGTCGGTGACCACGGGCGGCTCGAACAGCACCAGCCGGGCGATGGGCACGCCCGCCTGCGCCGCGTTCAGTGCCAGGTGCCCGCCCGAGGACCAGCCGAACACCGTCGCGGGGCGTCCGCCGCCCGCCTGGTCGATGACCGCCGCCAGGTCCTCGAACTCCCGCTCCACCGCGTACGGCGCGGTGTCGCCGCTGTCGCCCCGGCCGCGCCGGTCGTGGTCGACCACCCGGAACCCGTCGGCGAGCAGTGCCCCGATCCCCGCGTTCTCGGGGGTCGTCGCGCGGTGCGCGGTCGCCCCGTCGACGATGATGATCGGATCGCCCTCCCCCCACGCGCTGTACGCGATGGCGGTGCCGTCGGCGGAGGTGGCGGTTCCCTCGGTCATGTCCAGCCCTTCTGCCGTCCGCGGCGGTGGTCCACCGCGTCGATGCCAGGCTAGGAACCCGCCGGGGGCTCGGTCTTGTACAGAAGCGACATGGTCCCCGGCCCCTGTTGCAGCTGGGTGGCCGTCCGCCCGATGAACCGCTGTAGGGAGCGGGCCAGGTGCGGCTGGTCGTAGTACCCCAGCCGGTGCACCACCTCCAGCGGTGCGAGGCCCCCGCCGAGCAGCAGGGCCGCCTCCCGGGCGCGTTCGATCCGCCGGATCGCCCCCTGGGTGAGCCCGGTGGCGGCCGCGACGCGCCGCTGCACCGACCGGGTCCCCACCCGGGCGATCCCGCCCCACACGACCTCCTCCACGAGGGGGTCGCGGGAGATCACGCCCTCCCGCACCAGTCGCGCCACCAGGGCCTCGGCGTCGTCGAAGTCCGGGATCGGCCACTCCCGGCCGCCCAGCACGAACGTGCGGTCCGTGACGTGGGGGCTCTCCGCGGCGGAGTCGACCAGCCGCGGCAGGTGCGGCATCACGGTCCCGTGCGCGAACGTGATGCCCAGCGACTCCGAGTCGCCCGCGAGCTCCACGGCGGACGCGGCGGTCTCGGGTCCGCGGGCGGACGCGTGCATCACGCCCCGGTCCTCCCAGAACACGAGCTCCCAGGTGGACGTCGCGACCGAGGTCATGGTCTCGAACCCCGACGCCCGCCCCCGCCAGACACACGCCACGTACGGGGAGTCCGACGCCCGGTGCTCGCTCTCGACCGCCATCGTGTCCCTCAGCCCCCGGTGACGTGTGCGTCCATCTTGTCGAGGCAGGCCTCCAGCCCTTCCCGGGACATGTCGCGGGCCTCCGGCGTCGTGTAGCCGTGCTCCACCATCCGCATCCGGGTGCGGCCGCCCAGGTCTTCGAACACCACCTCGTGGCGGCCGTCGGCGGGAATCCCCTCCATCGGGGGCGGTGTCGGGGCGCCGTTCTCGTCCGTGAACCGGAACACGTACTCGAACCGGCGCCCCGGCTCCACGTCGGTGAAGTCCCAGACCGCCCACTGGTCTCCGCCGCCGAACTCTTCCGGGGCGCGCATCGCGACCAGGGCGCTGACGCCCGGCCGCAGGTCCACCTCGGCGTGCGGGCAGGTGAAGGGGCCCGGCCCCCACCAGGCCCGAATACCCTCCGGGGTGCTCCATGCCTCCCAGACCCGCCCGACCGGGGCGTTGAACTCGCGTGTCACCTCGACGTCGTACATGGGGCACATCCTTTCGCCGAGCCCCACAGTACGACGGGGGTACGACGGATATCGAGGGAGAGCGCCGCCGAGGTGGTGGGCCGCGCCCCCGCCGGGGTCAGGGGGCGACGGCGAGGGCGTCGATCTCCACGAGGACGTCCGGGCGGGCGAACCCCGCGACCTGGAGGACGGTGATGGCGGTCGGGTGCGGCCCCCACACCTCGCCCGCGGCCCGGTACCCGGCGGTCACGTCGCCGCCGACCTTCAGGTGGATGGTCAGCTTGGCGACGTGGGTCTGGTCGGCACCCGCCTCGGCGAGTACCGCGAGCACGTTGCGGAACGCCTGGACCGTCTGCTCGCCCAGGTCGTCGGAGACGACCGCGCCGGTGGCGTCGGTCCCGTTCTGCCCGCCGACCACGACCAGCGAGCCGCCGTCGACGCGCACCCCCTGGGAGAACGCGGGGTTGGTGTGCAGCGCGGCGGGGTTGAGGTGGGTGAGGCTCGACATCTCAGTTCTCCTTGGTGTGTTCGGCCGCGCGGCGTTCGCGCAGTTTGCGGACCTTGTGCCGGTTCCCGCACCGGCGCATCGAGCACCAGGTGCGCGAACCCGCGCGCGAGGTGTCCAGGTAGACGAGCCCGCAGTCGTCGGCGGAGCAGTCGCGCACCCGTTCGGGGCGGCCCAGGGCGGCCACCGCGTCGCGCCCGACGACGGCGAGCAGCCGGTCGGAGGTGGGGGTCACGGGTGTGCCGAGCTGCGGCGGCAGGTCGGGCATCGCGGCGCACCGGTCGATCACGGCGGTGGCGTCCGGCGGGAGCGGCAGGTCCCGGGAGGCGGCCAGGGCGGCGCGGGCGATCGCCCGGCGCAGCTCGCGCGCGGTGCGGTACGCGGTCTCGTCGACCGCCACCTCCGCGCCGAACCGCTCCCGCCACCACAGCTCCAGGTCCGCCGGGCCGTGCCAGCGCTCCCACTCGGGCGGCCCGTCGAACCCGCCGGTGTAGGCGAAGTCGAACGCGAGCGCGCCGGAGTCGAACCACCAGCGCTGCCCGTCGCGGGAGTCCATCCACTGTCCCGTGGTCGGTGCGTCGGTCATGTAACCACCTTAGGGAGTTACACGATGTGGGGCAAGGCCATGGGGCGGTGATTTTTCGGTCCGGTCCGGCAGGTCGGCAGGGGCGTCGCCCCCGACCTGCGCAGACTTGCGGAGAAATCGGACTTCGGAGGGCGCATGTACTACAGCAGCGGCAACTACGAGGCCTTCGCGCGTCCGCGCAAACCCGCGGGCGTCGACGACAAGACCGCCTGGTTCGTCGGGGCCGGGCTCGCCTCCCTGGCCGGGGCGGCCTTCCTCATCCGGGACGGTCGGATGTCCGGCGACCGCATCACCGTGCTGGAACGCCTCAAGCTCCCGGGCGGCGCCCTCGACGGCATCAAGGAGCCCAGGAAGGGCTTCGTCGTCCGCGGCGGCCGGGAGATGGAGGACCACTTCGAGTGCCTGTGGGACCTCTTCCGCTCCATCCCCTCCATCGAGGAGGAGGGCGTGAGCGTCCTGGACGAGTTCCACCGGCTCAACAAGGACGACCCCAACTACTCGCTCCAGCGCGCCACCGTGGAGCGCGGCCGGGACGCGCACACCGACGGCCTCTTCGCCCTCAACGAGAAGGCGCAGAAGAACATCGTCAAGGTCTTCCTCGCCGCCCACGAGGAGATGGAGGGCAAGCGGATCGACGAGGTCTTCGGTGAGGACTTCCTCAAGAGCAACTTCTGGCTCTACTGGCGCACCATGTTCGCCTTCGAGGAGTGGCACAGCGCCCTGGAGATGAAGCTGTACCTGCACCGGTTCATCCACCACATCGGCGGCCTGCCCGACTTCAGCGCCCTGAAGTTCACCAAGTACAACCAGTACGAGTCCCTGGTCCTGCCGCTGTACAAGTGGCTGCTCGACCAGGGCGTGGTCTTCCACTTCGACACCGAGGTCACCGACGTCGACTTCGACATCTCCCCGGGCCGCAAGCAGGCCACCCGGATCCACTGGGTCCGGGAGGGCGCCGAGGGCGGGGTCGACCTGGGCGGGGACGACCTGCTGTTCATGACCATCGGCTCGCTCACCGAGAACTCCGACAACGGCGACCACCACACGCCCGCGAAGCTGAACGAGGGCCCCGCCCCCGCCTGGGACCTGTGGCGGCGGATCGCCGCCAAGGACCCCGCGTTCGGGCGCCCCGACGTGTTCGGCTCGCACATTCCCCAGACCAAGTGGGAGTCGGCGACCGTCACCACCCTGGACGAGCGCATCCCCCGGTACATCCAGGAGATCTGCAAGCGCGACCCGTTCAGCGGGCGGGTGGTCACCGGCGGCATCGTCACCGCCAGGGATTCGAGCTGGCTGATGAGCTGGACGGTCAACCGGCAGCCGCACTTCAAGCAGCAGCCGAAGGACCAGATCGTGGTCTGGCTGTACTCGCTGTTCGTGGACCGCCCCGGCGACCACGTCCGCAAGCCCATGCAGGAGTGCACGGGCGAGGAGATCACCCGGGAGTGGCTGTACCACCTGGGTGTCCCGGAGGGGGAGATCGACGCGCTGGCGGCCGACGGGGCCAAGTGCGTGCCGGTGATGATGCCGTACGTGACCGCGTTCTTCATGCCCCGGCGCGCGGGGGACCGGCCGGACGTGGTGCCGGAGGGGGCGGTGAACTTCGCGTTCATCGGGCAGTTCTCCCAGAGCCGCGAGCGGGACTGCATCTTCACCACCGAGTACTCGGTGCGCACCCCGATGGAGGCGGTCTACACGCTGCTCGACATCGAACGCGGTGTGCCGGAGGTCTTCAACTCCACCTACGACGTGCGCAGGCTGCTGGCGGCGACCGGCAGGCTGCGCGACGGCAAGGAGATCGGCATCCCCGGGCTCGCTCGCAAGCCGCTGCTGCGCAAGCTCGACGAGACGGAGATCGGGGCGCTGCTCAAGGAGTACCACCTGCTCTCCGACGACTGACCGCCGCCGCGTAGCGGTCGGCCAGGCGGGCGCAGGCGTCCGCGAGCTCGGCCGGTCCGACGACCTTGAACCCGGCGTCGAACCTGCCGACCGCCGCGGCCAGCGCCGTCCACGACCACGAGTGCAGGACGAGCCGGCACCGGTCCGGCCCCAGCGCCTCGACGACGCCGTCGCCGCCGATGTACGGGACCACCGCGGCTGCGGGCAGGTCGAGGAGCACCTCGCCGCGGCAGGGCGGGCCGCCGGTCCCGTCGGCGCCCCGGAACCGGGCGGCGACGAACGCGCCGGCGTCCCCGCCCGGCGGCTCTCGCGGGGTGAACCGGGGGCCGGTGAGCGGGCGCGGGGTGATGCGGTCCGCGCGGAAGGTGCGCCAGTCGCCGCGGTCCAGGTCCCAGGCCAGCAGGTACCAGCGCCCTCCCCGGGCCACCAGGTGGTGGGGTTCCACCCGGCGCGGCGGGGGACCCAGGGGGCCTCTTTCTCCGTCCCCGCCACTGTTCCCGCCGCCTCCCCGGTCCCCGCCGCCGTCCCGGTCCGGCGCGGCGTAGTCGAAGCGCAGCACCTCGCGGGCGTGCACGGCCGAGCCCAGCGCCGCCAGGACACTTCCGTCGACCGGCGGCCGTTCCCCGGGGGCCTCGGCGACCGCGACCTCCAGGGTGTCGATCCGGCGGCGCAGCCGCGCGGGCAGGAGCCTGCGGACGGTGTGCAGGGCGCGCACCGCGTCCTCCGCGACACCCGACGGGACGCCCGCCCCCGAGGCGTCGGCGGCGGCCGTGCGCAGCGCCAGCGCCAGGGCCACGGCCTGCCCGTCGTCGAACCGCAGCGGCGGCAGCTCGGTGCCCGGGTCCAGCCGGTAGCCGCCGTCGGGGCCCTTGACGGTCGCTACGGGGTAGCCGAGCTCGCGGAGCCGGTCGACGTCGCGGCGCACGGTGCGCGGGCTGACGTCCAGCCGCTCGGCCAGGAGCGCCCCCGGCCAGTCCCGGCGGGCCTGGAGGAGCGAGAGCAGGGTCAGCAGCCGCACGGAGGTTTTCTGCATATCCCGATCCTGCCGGGAGAAGAGGCCACCACCTGGCCGCTTCCCCTGCGACCTTGTCCACGGGTCGCCGGTCGGCGGCCCGGAACCAAGGGAGCGGTCATGTCCATCACCACCACGGCGCACGCGAACTTCCGGGGCCAGGCCCGCGCCGCGCTGGAGTTCTACCAGGGTGTGTTCGGCGGCGAGATCGCCGTGATCACCTACAAGGACGCCCACGCCGTCACCGACGAGGCGGAGGCCGACCAGGTCATGTGGGGGCAGGTGGAGTCCGCCGCGGGCTTTCGCCTGATGGCCTACGACGTGCCCGGGCACACCCCGTGGAACCCGGGGGAGCGGTCCTACTTCGTCTCGGTGCGCGGCGACTCGGTCGAGGAGGTCACCGGGTACTGGGAGGGGCTGGGCGAGGGCGCCACCGTCGTGCAGCCCCTGGGGGAGTCCGGCTGGGCGCGGGCCTACGGCATGCTCCGGGACCGGTTCGGCCTGACCTGGGTCCTGGACGTCCCGGCGGCCCACGGCGCCTGACGGCCGGTCGCCCGGCCGCCCGACCCCCTGAACACCCGACGTG
>NZ_JBJJBV010000225.1:0-10895 GCF_045446735.1 Nocardiopsis protaetiae | reverse complement strand
GCGCCGGTACCGGTACCGGCGCGGGCGGTCGGGTGCCGGGCCAGGCCCGCCGTGGTCCGCCCCGGGGTTCCGGGGTCGGCGCCGCCCGGGGCGTGTTCGGGGGAATCGGCCCCGGGGCGCGGCCGGAACGGGCAGGATGGCGCGGCAGGGGAGTCATCACCCCGTGTCACCGCCGTTCACCCGCGAAGGAGAACCGTGTCCCTCCTGATCCCGTCGCTTCCCGACCTGGACTCCCACTGGCTGCGCGTCGCCCACCACCTGGGCGCCCGCCCGGACACCGCGGACCCGCACCCGGGCTCGGGCGGGCACACCCGCAGCGGCCCGGTCACCACGGCCGACGGGGAACCGGGCTGGCTGCGGATCTGGTGCGCGCCCCGGTCGGAGGGCGCGGTGTGGGAGGGGCCGGCGCTGGCGGCGCACCTCTTCGACGGGCACGTTCCGCGCCCGGCCCTGCTGGCCGAGGCCGCCTGGGACGGGGAGGACGACGACCGGTGGGCGGTGCAGGCCCATCTCTACGAACGGCTGCCCGCGCCGCCGCTGTCACCGGTACCGACCCTGCGCCAGGCTCCTGACCTGCCCGAACAGTGGTGGGAGGACCTGGTCGGGGCCGTCGCCTCGATCGGCGGCGTGCCCCCGCACCCCGAGCGCCGGGTCCTCGACCAGGGGTACGTCCACCGCATCCCGGACGTCCTCCCGGAGTTCGCGGGCGAGGACCTCACCGTCGGGCACTGGGAGACCGCCCACGGCGACCTGCACTGGGCCAACCTCACCGCGGCCCCGCTGCGCATCATCGACTGGGAGGGCTGGGGCACCGCCCCGGCGGGCTTCGACGCCGCCCTCCTGTACCTGTACTCGCTTCCGGTGCCGGAGGTCGCCCGCCGCGTGCACGCGGAGTTCGCGGCGCTGCTGGACACCCCGGCCGGCCGCCTGGCCCGACTCGCCGTCGCCGCCGAGATCGTCCAGGCCGCCGAACACGACGACGCCCACGCCTGCCTGGAACCCCACGTCCGCCGCCACCTCGCACACCTGCTCTGACGGGGCTCGGCCCCCTCGGGGGCTCCCGGGTCTTGTGAAAACGAGCGGCGCTCGTTTAATGTGGCCCGACCACCCCCGAGGAGGCCGCAGTGGGACGACCGCGGACCCCCCTCCTGAGCCCCGAGCGCATCGCGCACGCGGCCCTGGAGATCGTCCGCGAGCAGGGCGACTTCACCGTCGCCGCGCTCGCCGCGCACCTGGGCGTGCGCGTCTCGTCGCTGTACAACCACGTCCGCTCCAAGTCGGAGATCATCCAGGCCATCCGCCGCGAGCGCATGATCCCCGTGCTGGAGGGGCTCCGGGACGAACCCGACCCCCGGCGCCTGCTCGAACTCCTCATCCGCGACTACTACGAGTTCCTCAGCGGAGTCCCGCAGCTCATCCCGCTGCTCATCGCCGAGCCCATCCGGCAGCCGGAGATGATCGCCTACTACGACCTGATCGCCCGGTCGATCGCCCGCATGGGTGTGCCCGAGGAGGAGGCCGCCGCCGCGCTCGGCCTCCTGGAGGGCTACGTGCTCGGCGCCGCCATGGACCTGCTGTCGGAGCCCTTCGACCGGCAGGACATGGATGAGGCGCCGCACCTGCGCGCCGCCATGGACCACCGGGACGGTGATCCGCGCCGGCTCCGGGCCTTCGAGACCGGCCTCGCGATCGCGCTGCGCGGCCTGGCCGCCGCAACCCCCTGACCCCGCCCCGAGCCCGACCCCACCCCGAGGAGGTCGCACCTTGACGAACATCCTGATCCGCGACGGTGTCCTGTTCTCCGGCGGCCGTCTCCTGGACGCCACCGCCCTGGCCGTCCGGGACGGCCGGATCACCGCCGTCGGAACCGAGGAGGAGGCCCGCGCCGCGGCCGGGCCCGGCGCCGCGGTGGTCGACGCCGCCGGAGGCCTGGTCACACCCGGTTTCGCCGACGCCCACGTCCACGCCTGCTTCGGCGGGGTGGAGGCCGCCCGCTGCGACCTCACCGCGGCCGCCACCGCGCAGGAGTGCCTGGACACCGTTCGCGCCTACGCCGACGCCCACCCCGACACCCCCGGCGGCTGGGTGCTGGGCGGCGGCTGGGGCATGGCGCTGTTCAGCGGCGGCACCCCCACCCGGGACCTGCTCGACGCGGTCGTCCCCGACCGCCCCGTGTTCGTCATCAACGCCGACCACCACGGCGCCTGGGCCAACAGCCGCGCCCTCGCCCTGGCCGGGGTCGACGCCGGCACACCCGACCCAGCGGACGGCCGCATCGAGCGCGACGCCGACGGGGTCCCGTCGGGCACCCTGCACGAGGGGGCGATGGACCTGGTCGGACGGGTGGTCCCGGCGACCACCACGGACGAGTGCGAGGCGGGCGTGCTCGCCGCCCAGGAGTACCTGCTCTCCCTCGGGGTGACCGCCTGGCACGAGGCGATCGTCGGAGAGTACGCCGGCTACCCCGACCTCGCTCCCGCCTACACCGCCCTGGCGAAGGCGGGACGGCTGTCCGCCCGGGTGTCCGGCGCGGTGTGGGTGCCGCGGGACCTCACCCCCGACGGCGTGGACGCCTTCGTCGCCGGCCTGCGCGCCCGCCGGGACGCGGGCGGTCCGGGCCTGCGCCTGGACACCGCCAAGATCATGGTGGACGGGGTCGCCGAGAACCGCACCGCCGCCCTGCACGACCCCTACCTCTCACCCTGCACCTGCGGCGGCCCGGCCGAACGCGGTCTCGCCTACTTCGGGCAGGACCTGCTCGACGCGCTCGTGCCCGCGCTCAACGCCGCCGGGATCGCCGCCCACTTCCACGCGATCGGCGACCGCGCCGTCACCATGGCGCTCGACGCCGTCCGGCGCGTGGCACCCGAACACCGCGCCGGGGTCCGCAACCACCTCGCCCACCTCCAGGTCGTCGACCCCCGCGACGTCCCCCGGTTCCGGGAGCTGGGGGTCACGGTCAACATGCAGGCCCTGTGGGCGTGCGCCGAGGAGCAGATGACCGAGCTGACGCTGCCGCTCCTGGGACCCGAACGCGCCCGGTGGCAGTACCCCTTCGGCTCGCTCGCCGCCGACGGCGCGGAGCTGGCCATGGGCTCGGACTGGCCGGTGTCCACCCCCGACCCCTGGCAGGCGATCCACGTCGCCGTCAACCGCCGCTCGCCGGGGGACACCGCCACCGCGCCGCTGGTCGAGGGGGAGGCGCTGCCGCTGGCCCGGGCGCTGGAGGCCTACACGGCCGGGTCCCACCGGCTGCTGGGGTTCGACGACACCGGGCTCCTGGAGGCGGGGAGGGCCGCCGACCTGTGCGTCGCAGACCGGAACCCCTTCGCCGGCCCGCCGCGGGACGTCCACCTCACCCGCAACCGGCTGACCGTCCTGGACGGCCGCATCGTCCACGGCGCCTGACCCCCGCACCGCCCCCGGCCCCGCCCCGGAGCCGCCGGGGGCCGGGACCGCCCCCGCGCTCAGCCCCGGTTCTCGGCGCTTCCGGCCAGGATGGGCTGGTCGACCAGCCGGGACAGGACCAGGGTGCTCTTGGTGCGGACCACGAAGGACTCGGCGCCGATGCGCTCGATGACCTCCTCCAGGTGGCGGGTGTCGCGCGCCCGCACCTGGACGATGGCGTCGGCCTCGCCGGTGACCGTGCAGGCCGAGGTGATCTCCGGGTAGGCGGACAGTCCCGTGCGGATCTCCCCGGGGGAGGTGCGGGCCCGGCAGTACAGCTCGATGAACGCCTCGGTGGTCCAGCCGACGGCCTGGGGCTCCACCACGATGGTGAACCCGCGCACCGCCCCGGACTCCACCAGGCGGTCCACCCGCCGCTTGACGGCGGACGGGCTCAGCCCCACCTGGCCGCCGATCTCCGCGAAGCTCATGCGCGCGTCCGCGCCGAGGATCGAGATGATCCGCTCATCGACACGATCAAGACGCATGGTGTCCCTTTGTCCGGTGTCCCTTTGTCCACTTCTGATATCAGCGGTCACATCGTACCGGCGCATCCCCAGGTGAGCGGCCGTGTCGTTTCCTGTGGTCACACATGGTGACATGGACAATACATATGGTCGCAACGCCTGGGTGAGGGAGTGGACACGTGCGAGCACCGTCTCTGACCGTGATGTCGGGGGTCCTCATGGCCTCCCTGGTGGCGGCCCCGGCACCCGCCGCCGCGCAAGCGTTCGGGCTCGCTCCCGAACGGCTCGGCGCCACCCGCATCGACCAGAAGGCGCTGCGCTGGGAACCCTGCGAGGACCTCGACCCCGTGGGCGACGAGACCCTCGAATGCGCCACGCTCACCGTCCCCATGGCCCACGGCGGCCGCGGCGACGGCGACACCGTGAACCTCGCCCTGTCCCGGGTGCCCGCCACCGGCACCGCCGAGCACACCCTGCTGGTCAACCCCGGCGGCCCCGGCAGCGCCGGGCGCCGGTGGGCCTCCCACACGCACCGGCGGATGTCGCCCGAACTGCGCGAGGTCTACGACGTCGTCGCCTTCGACCCGCGCGGCGTGGGCGCCTCCACCCCCAGGATCACCTGCGACCCCGGGCACTTCACCGCCCCGCGCCCCGACGGCGTCCCCGCCGGCCCCGAGGCCGAGCAGGCGCTGCGGGCCGACGCCGAGGAGTACGCCCGGGCCTGCGTCGAGAACACCGGCCCGCTGCTGGACCACATGCGCACCGAGGACCTCGCCCACGACATGGACGCCATCCGGGCCGCCCTGGGCCGGGACGAGATCGACTACCTCGGCTACTCCTACGGCAGCTACCTGGGCACCGTCTACTCCGCCCTGTACCCGGACCGGGTGCGCGCGCTCATCCTCGACAGCGTGGTCGACCCCGACAACCCCTGGTACGAGAGCAACCTGCGCCAGAGCCTGGCCCTGGACCGGTCGGCCCGCAACTTCTTCGACTGGGTCGCCCGCCACGACACCGCCTACGGCCTGGGCACCGACGCCGACACGGTCGCGGAGGCCTACTACACGCTGCGCTCGGAGCTGGCCGCCGAGCCCGTCGACGGCGTGGTCGGGCCGACCGAGCTGGAGAGCGCCGTCATCGTCGTCGCCTACAGCGGCGCCTCCTGGCCGACCGTGGCCGCCGCCCTGTCCGACCGCATCGTCGGCGGCGACCCCGCCGCCCTCAAGAACCTCTTCGACGCCTACGGCGAGCAGCCCGACGCCGCCACCGACACCGGTTACGGCGGCTACCTCGCGGTCCAGTGCACCGACGCCCCCTGGCCCAAGGACTGGGAGACCTGGCACGAGGACGCCGAGGGCGTGCACGAGGCCGCACCCTTCATGGGCTGGCACAACATCTGGTACAACGCCCCGTGCGCCACCTGGGACGCCGAGGTCGAGGAGTGGTTCCAGGTCGGCGACGGCCCCTACGAGCACCCCGCCTACCGGGGCGGCGCGCTCATCGTGCACGCCACCGGCGACGGGGCCACCCCCGTGGAGGGCTCCTACTCCCTGCGGAACCGGCTGCCGGGCTCGGCGCTGGTCATCGAGGAGGGCGGGCTCACCCACGGGGTCGCGCTCACCGGCAACGTCTGCGTCGACGAGATCGCCCGCGACTACCTGCTGGAGGGCACCCTCCCCGAACGCGTGGAGGGCGAGGGGCCCGACGCCGTCTGCCAGGCCCGCCCCGAGCCGTCCCCGCGCACCGCGCAGAGCGAGCCTTTGGTGGATCGGCCTGGGACGTCCGAGTAAGGGTGGAATAGGCTGGAAGCGGCGCGAACGGACCTGATCCCGCCGTCACGGAACCGACGGCGGGCGGATGGGGGAGATGCGATGCTGCGGACCTCACCGGTGAGGATTCTCGGCGAACGGGACAGGGAGGCCGTGCGCGCCCTCCTGGACATGGATCCGGTGGGGAACGTGTTCGTCACCTCCCGGCTGATGGCCGCGGGTATCTCCGCGGGCAACGGGACCGAGGTGTGGGGGCACGTCGAACGCGGCCGCCTCACCGCGCTCTGCTACTCCGGGGCCAACCTGGTCCCCGTCAACGCCGGACCCTCGGCGATCCGCAGCTTCGCCGACCACGCCCGCTGGCGGGGCAGACGCTGCTCCTCCATCGTCGGCCCGGTCGACGCGGTCAACGACTTCTGGCAGCAGGTCACCCCCTCCTGGGGGCCGGCCCGCGCCATCCGCGCCCGCCAGCCCGTGCTGGAGCTGTCCACCGAACCCGCCGTGCCCGCCGACCCGCTGGTGCGCCGGGTCCGCCTCTCCGAACTCGACATCCTCGTGCCCGCCTGCGTGGCCATGTTCACCGAGGAGGTCGGCGTGCCGCCGGACTCCGGCGACGGCGGCGCCCTGTACCGCGCCCGCATCGAGGAACTCGTGCGCACCGGCCGCGCCTTCGCCCGCATCGAGGACGGCCGGGTCGTGTTCAAGGCCGAGATCGGCGCGGTCACCCCGCAGGCCTGCCAGATCCAGGGCGTGTGGGTCCACCCCGACCTGCGCGGGCAGGGCCACTCGGCGCCCGGCATGGCCGCCGTCGTGCGCTACGCCCTGGCCGAGATCGCGCCGCGGGCCACCCTGTACGTCAACGACTTCAACACCCCGGCCCGGGCCGCCTACCAGCGGGTCGGGTTCCGCCAGGTCGGAGAGGTCATGTCGGTGCTCTTCTGACCGGCGCCCGCCGACCCCCACCCGCAGAAGGGACCGCGACGGTGCACGGTGTCTACATTGCGTCCAGCGACGCCGAGGGGGACAAGAGACCCGTCGCGCTCGGCCTGGCCGAGCTGCTGGCGGGGACCGTCGACTCCCTCGGCGTGTTCCGGCCGGTGGTGGGCGAGGGGGAGCGCGACCCGCTGGTCGAGACCATCAGGCGCAGGTTCGGGGTCACCGCGCCCTACGAGGAGTGCACGGGCGTGGTCCGCGACCGGGTCCAGGACGACCCCGACCAGGCCATGTCCGAGATCGTCGCCGCCTACGGGGCGCTGGCCGCCAAGTGCGCCGCCGTCGTCGTCATCGGCACCGACTACACCGACGCGGTCACCCCCTCCGAGTTCGCGTTCAACGCCCGCGTCGCCGCCAACCTGGGCACCCCGGTACTGCTGGTGCTCTCCGGCCGCGGCCACTCCGAGGACCAGGTCCGCGGCGCCGCCGCCGTCGCCGGGGCCGAGCTGGAACGCGAGCACGCCACCCTGCTGGGCACCGTCGTGGGCCGGGCCGAACCCGAACGCGTCGGGGCGCTGCGCGCCGCCGGGGCCTGGTCGGTGCTGCCCGAGGTGCCCGGCCTGACCGTGCCCACCGTCCGCGACATGCAACGGGCCTGCGGCGGGCGGCTGCTGTTCGGCGAGGACAAGCGCACCGGCCGCGAGGTGTCGGGAATCCTCGTCGCCGCCATGTCCCTGCCGCACATCCTGGACCGGATGCGCGACGACAGCGCCGTCATCCTCCCCGCCGACCGGGCGGGCGCGGTCCTGCCCGCGCTCATCGCCGCTCACCTGTCCCCGGACTTCCCCGCGATCGCCGGGGTGTTCCTCACCGGCGACACCGACTCCGACATGCCCGAACCCGTCTGGCGGCTGCTCGCCGGGATGCACGTGCGGATCCCGGTCATCGCCACCGGCCTGGACACCTTCACCGCCGCCACCCTGCTCGCCGACGTCCGCGGCGGCGGCGCGCCCCTGCCCGACCACAAGATCGAGTCCGCGGTGGCCGCCTTCGACTCCGGCGTGGACGGGCCCGCCCTGCTCGAACACCTCCAGGTGGCCCGCACCGACACCGTCACCCCGCTCATGTTCGAGTCCACCCTGCTGGGCCGGGCCCGCGCCGACCGGCGCCGCATCGTCCTGGCCGAGGGCACCGAGGAGCGGGTGCTGCGCGCCGCCGACCTGGTGCTGCGCCGCGACGTCGCCGACCTCACCCTGCTGGGGGACCCCCGCGAGATCCGGGCCCGCGCCGCCGACCTGGGCCTGGACGTGGCCGCCGCCGAGCTGGTCGACCCGGAGGCGTCCCCGCTGCGCGGGGAGTTCGCCGCCGAGTACGCCCGGCTGCGCTCCCACAAGGGCGTCACCGAGCAGTTGGCCCACGACACCGTCCGGGAGGTCTCCTACTTCGGCACCCTCATGGTCCACCTGGGGTACGCCGACGGCATGGTGTCCGGCGCGGTCCACACCACCGCCCAGACCATCCGGCCGTCCTTCGAGATCCTGCGCACCTCGCTGGTGTCCAGCGTGTTCTTCATGTGCCTGGCCGACCGCGTGCTCGTCTACGGCGACTGCGCCGTGGTCCCCGACCCCACCGCCGAGCAGCTCGCCGAGATCGCCTCGGCCTCCGCCGACACCGCCGCCCGCTTCGGCGTCGACCCCCGGGTGGCCCTGCTGTCCTACTCCACCGGCGCCTCCGGCAGCGGCGCCGACGTGGACAAGGTGCGCACCGCCACCGACCTGGTCCGCGAACGCCGCCCGGACCTGTTGGTGGAGGGGCCCATCCAGTACGACGCGGCCATCGACCCGGGGGTGGCCCGCACCAAGCTCCCCGACAGCCGGGTGGCCGGGCGCGCCACGGTGTTCATCGTCCCCGACCTCAACACCGGCAACACCCTGTACAAGGGCGTGCAGCGCAGCGCCGGGGCGGTCGCGGTGGGGCCGGTGCTCCAGGGGCTGCGCCGCCCGGTCAACGACCTGTCCCGGGGCGCGACCGTGCGGGACATCGTCAGCACCGTCGCCATCACCGCCGTCCAGGCCCAGGCCGGGACCGGGGGCTGAGACGGGCCGGGGGCGGCCGGGGAGATCCATCCGGGCAGGTCCGGCCGGGAGGTTTCGCACACATCGGTGTCAGAACGGGGTCGGGGACGGTTTCGGGGTACCCCGTTCCGGTTAGCCTGCAAAGGGCGCCGATCGCGCTTTTTCGTCCCCGCACCCCGAGAGAGCGTCGATGACCCTGCGGAACCCGACCGGCCGCACCCGCCTGTCCCTGGCCTTCCTCCTGGCGGCGCTGGCCGTGCTGGGACCGCTCAACATCGACATGTACCTGCCCGCGTTCCCGGAGATCTCCGCCGACCTGGACGCCGGGGCCTCGCAGGTCCAGCTCAGCCTCACCACCTGCCTGGTCGGGCTGGCCATCGGCCAGTTCATCGTCGGCCCGCTCAGCGACGCGTACGGCCGCCGCGGGCCGCTGCTCGTCTCCCTGGGCCTGTTCGTGCTGGCGTCCGCCATGTGCGCCCTGGCGCCGAACATCGCCGTGCTGGTGGCGGGCCGCTTCCTCCAGGGGCTGACCGCCTCGGCCGGGGTGGTGCTCTCCCGCGCGGTCGTGCGCGACGTGTTCGACGGGCACGAGCTCACCCGGTTCTTCGCCCTGCTCATGGTGATCAACGCGGTCGCCCCGCTGGTGGCGCCGGTGGTCGGCGGCGCCCTGCTGTGGCCGTCCTTCGCCGGGTGGCCGATCGTGTTCTGGGCCCTGGCGCTGCTGGGCGTCGCCATCATCGCGGTCACCGCCCTGCGCCTGCCCGAGACCCTGCCCCGGGACCGGCGCACCCCCGGCACGGTCGGCGGCACCCTGCGCAGCATCGGCGAGCTGCTGCGCGACCGGGTGTTCCTGGGGTACGCGCTGGTCACCGGGCTGCTGCACGGCGGCAGCTTCGCCTACGTCGCCGGGACGCCCTTCGTCTACCAGGAGCTGCACGGGGTGTCCCCGCAGGTCTTCGGGGTGCTCTTCGGCATCAACGGCATCGCGATCATCGGCGGCAGCTGGGCGGTGGGCCGGTTCTCGCCGCGCTTCGGGGAACGCCGCCTGCTGGTCACGGCGGTCGCCGTCGCCGTGCTGGCCACCGGGGTGCTGCTGGCCGCCACCCTGCTCCAGGGGCCGCTGGTCGCCCTGGTCGTGCCGATCTTCGTCTACATGACCTGCATGGGCATGATCCTCACCGGCTCGTTCGCCCTGGCCATGGAGGGGCAGGAACGCCGGGCGGGCAGCGCCAGCGCCCTGCTGGGCGCCCTGTCCCCGCTGTTCGGCGCGGTGGTCGCGCCCCTGGTGGGGCTGGACGAGACGACGGCGGTGCCGATGGGCGCACTGCTGTTCGGCACCTCGGCCGTCGGGCTGCTCGTCCTGGTGGCGATGACCTCCCGCCGTCCCCGCGTCCCCGTCGCCGAGGCCTGAACGGCGGCGCGGGGCCGCGGGCCCCGCACCGCCGCGCCCCGGGTCAGGCGACCTCGTTCACCGTGCAGGTGATCTCGCCGGACAGCGACCCCCAGCCGTCCAGGGCCACCGTGCTCATGGTGATCCCGTCCAGAGTGATCACCCCGTCCGCCCAGGTCCACGTCCCGTACTGGTCGGGGCCGTTGGAGACGCTGAGCCACGCCGGGTGGTCGGGGTTGTCCGGCTGGTCGATGTGGAACGAGCCGGTGCCGTCGGCGGAGACCTGCCCGCTCACGGCGGTGCCGATGGGGTCGGAGGCCTCGAAGGCCACCAGGTCGGGGGTGCCGGTGCAGGTGGCGTTGTCCATCCACACCTTGTCGGAGCCGAATTCCGAGGCCGTGTCCTCCGAGACGGGGCTGACCCCCAGGCCGTGCAGGCCGATCTCGGCGGAGGCCGCCGAGGTGTAGGTCAGGGTGACGTCGACGACGATGTCCCCCTGCTCCTGGAAGGTGTCCTCGGGGGTCTCCTCGGGCGCCTGCCGGAGCGGCGCCCCACTCTCGGCGGCCGGGGTCCCGGTGGCGGGCCCGGGCTCCTCGGAACCGGACGAGCAGGCGGTGGCGAGCAGCAGGGCCGCCGCCGGAACGGCGAGGACGGACAGGCGGAGCAGGGACATCGGATGCCTTTCGGGACGGGGGAGGGGTCCGGGGCGGGGGGAGGTGCCCGGAGCGGCGGGGGCCGCCGTTCATCTCAGACCCCGCCCGGCGCCGCCGGGTTCCGCCCTCCGGCCGGCCTTCTCGCCCCGCAGCCCCGCGGT
>NZ_JBJJBV010000224.1:0-10917 GCF_045446735.1 Nocardiopsis protaetiae | reverse complement strand
CCCGCTCCGATCCCCACCACTCCCCGCACCGGGCGGCACCGCCGCCGCCCGACATCTCACATCCCCACGTCCGGACGACGGGTCGCGCCGTCCCCGGGCCCCTTCCCTTTCGGGAGCACACCGTGTCCGCACAGCAGCAACCATCACCCGTTGAGACCGAAGCACCACAGAAGGTCACCGAGATCGAGACCTACGGGGTCGCGCCGATCCCCGTCAAGGCCCAGACCTCCCGGCCCTTCGACCTGTTCCGGCTCACCTTCGGCGGCGCCAACACCTTCGCCACCATCATCCTGGGCACCCTGCCCATCGCCTACGGGCTCGGGTTCGCCGCCGCGGCCGCCGCGACCGTGGTCGGCGTGGTCGCCGGTGCGCTCATCCTGTCGCCGATGGCGCTGTTCGGGCCGCGCACCCGCACCAACAACGCCGTCTCCTCCGGAGCGCACTTCGGCGTCGTGGGCCGCTCCCTGGGCTCGCTGCTGTCGCTGCTGACCGCGGTGGCGTTCTTCTCCATCTCGGTGTGGGTGAGCGGCGACGCCATCGTCGGCGCCGCCGCCCGGCTGGGCTACGACGGCGGCGACGGGCTGCGCGCCGCGGCCTACGGGGTCATCGCGGTGGCCGTGTTCGCGGTGTGCGTGTACGGGTACCGGTTCATGCTGCTGATCAACAAGGTCGCGGTGGTGGCGGGCAGCGCCCTGATGCTGCTGGGCGTGTTCGCCTACGGCGGCTCCTTCGACCCGTCCTTCGCCGGGAGCGGCGAGTACATCCTGGGCGGGTTCTGGCCCACCTGGGTGCTGGCGGTCCTGACCGTCATGGCCAACCCGGTGTCCTTCGGCGGGTTCCTCGGCGACTGGTCGCGGTACATCCCCGCCGCCCACTCCACCCGGTCGATGCTGGCCGCGCCGTTCCTGGCGCAGGTCGCGACGCTGCTGCCGTTCTTCTTCGGCCTGGCCACCGCCACCCTGGTCGCCGACCCCGGCGACTACGTGACCGGCCTGTCCCTGGTCTCCCCCGCCTGGTACGCGCTGCCGCTGCTGCTGGTGGCGCTCATCGGCGGCCTGTCCACCGGCACCACCGCGCTGTACGGCACCGGCCTGGACTTCTCGTCGCTGGTGCCGCGGCTGAACCGGGTGCAGGGCACCGTGGTGGTGGGCTGCCTGGCGCTGGTGCTGATCTTCGTCGGCACGTTCCTGTTCGACGTGGTCGAGACGATCAACGCGTTCACGATCCTCATCGTTCTGCTGACGTCGCCGTGGATGGTCATCCTCATGCTCGGCTACCTGTTCCGCCGCGGGTTCTACCTGGTGGACGACCTCCAGGTGTTCAACGAGGGCCGCCGCGGCGGCCGGTACTGGTTCAGTCGGGGCGTGAACTGGCGGGCCATGGCCGCCTGGCTGGCCGCCGCCGCGATGGGCCTGGTCTTCGCCAACACCCCGCTGCTGGTGGGCCCGCTGGGGAACCTGGCCGCCGGGATCGACCTCAGCCTGCCGGTGGCCCTGGTCACCGCGGCCGTCGTGTACCCGATCGCCCTGGTGCTCTTCCCCGAGCCCCGGTCGGTGTTCGGCCCCGCCGGGCCCCGGCTGGTCCCGGCCGCTCCGGACGCCGCACCGGACCCGGACACCGACCCCGAGCCGCGGGCGCAGGGCGTCCCCGCCTGACACCCGGCCCCTCCGCACCTTCCACCACCCCACCGACACGAGGACACATGCGCATCCACGAGTTCTCCACCCTGCCCGGCTTCGTCGACGGCGCGCCGCTGGCCGCACCCGAGGGCCCCGTCCTGGAGCTGGTCGACCCCGCCACCGGCGAGGTCCACGGCCGCTCCGGGGTGTTCGGCGCCGACGGCGTGGACGCCGCCATGGACTCCGCCCGGCGCGCCTTCGCCGACTGGCGCAGGGCCACCCCGGCCCGCCGCCAGGACGCCCTGCTGGCGCTGGCCGACGCCCTGGCCGCGCACGCCGAGGAGTTCGCCGACGCCGAGTGCCGCGAGACCGGCAAGCCGCGCGCCGACGTCCTGGACGAGGAGATCCCCTTCTGCGTCGACACCCTGCGGTTCTTCGCCGGGTCCGCCCGCCACCTGGAGGGCCGGGGCGCCGCCGAGTACCTGGAGGGCCACACCTCCTGGATCCGCCGCGAGCCGCTGGGCGTGTGCGCGGGCATCACCCCGTGGAACTACCCGCTGATGATGGCGATCTGGAAGATCGGCCCGGCCCTGGCCGCCGGGAACACGGTGGTGCTCAAGCCCGCCGAGACCACCCCCACCACCACCGTCATGCTCGCCGAGCTGGCCGCCTCCGTGCTGCCCGCCGGGGTGCTCAACACCGTGGTCGGCGACCGCGACACCGGCCGCCTGGTCGCCTCCCACCCGGCGGTGCGCCTGGTGTCGGTGACCGGCTCCACCCGCGCCGGGGTGCAGGTCGCCAAGTCCGCCTCCGAGGACCTGAAGGTCCTGCACCTGGAACTGGGCGGCAACGCCCCGGTGCTGGTCTTCGCCGACGCCGACCCGGTGGCGGCCGCCGAGGGCGTGCTGGCCGCGGGGCTGCTCAACGCCGGCCAGGACTGCACCGCCGCCTCCCGGGTGATGGTGCACGAGGACCTGCACGACGCGTTCGTCGCCGAGCTGGTGGCGCGGGCGAAGGAGAAGGTCACCGGCCGTCCCAGCCGTGAGGCGAGCGACTTCGGCCCGCTCAACAACGCCGACCAGTTCGCCCGCGTCCTGGGGCTGATCGAGCGGCTGCCCGCGCACGCGACCGTGGAGACCGGCGGGCACCGGGTGGGCGATCACGGGTTCTTCCTGGCCCCGACCGTGGTGACCGGGCTGCGCGCCGACGACGAGATCGTGCGCGAGGAGATCTTCGGTCCGGTGATCACCGTGCAGCGCTTCTCCACCGAGGAGGAGGCGCTCGCGCTGGCCAACGGGGTCGACCAGGGGCTGGCGTCGTCGGTGTGGACCACCGACCACGCCCGGGCGCTGCGGGTGGGCGGCGAGCTGGACTTCGGCGCGGTGTGGATCAACACCCACGGGGCGCTGGTGTCGGAGATGCCGCACGGCGGGTTCAAGCACTCGGGCTACGGCAAGGACCTGTCGGCCTACAGCCTGGAGGACTACACCCGGGTCAAGCACATGATGAGCGCGATCGGCTGAGCCGGAGCGGCGGGGCGCTCCGGCACACGCGGGTGCCCCGTCGCTTACGCCCCGGCCCCCGCCGGGGCCTCGCGTGCCTCCAGGTGCGCCCAGGTCAGGGCGGTGACGTGGTCGGCCATCGCCTCGGGGCTCTCCTCGGGGTGGTCCAGCAGCCAGTCGGCGAACGCGTCGGCGGTGCCGACCGCGATCCGGGCCAGCAGCGCGGCGTCGCGCTCGCGGGCGTCGGAGGGCAGGCCGCCGCAGGTGGTGATGAGGTCGGTGACCTCGGCCAGCACGCGTTCGCGGGCCCGGGTCACCTCGGCGGCGAAGGGGCCGCCGCTGGCGGCGGCCCGCCGGTACAGGACGGTCCAGCTCTCGCGGTTGTCGACCACGAATCCGAAGAAGGCGCGGATTCCGCGGCGCAGGGGGTCCTCCCGGTGGGAGGCCCTGGAGTCGTACGCGGCGGCGCGCAGGGCGAGCATGAGGCGCTCGGACTCGCGGCGCACGCAGGCGTTGAAGATGCCTTCCTTGGAGCCCAGATAGTGGTACATCGTCGGCTTGGAGGTACCCGCGGCCTCGGCGATCTGCTCGACGCGCACCGTGTGGTAGTCGCTTCGGGAGAACGCCGTGACGGCGGCGTCGATCATCAGTTGTTCACGGATCCGACGCGGTAGTCTGCGCTGTTTGGTCTTCACTCTGCTGAACTTTATTGATTCGCGCGGTTTTGACCAGGGCCTCTCGGCACTCGATTCCGGGCGCGGAACGCCTTCGGAATCCGTTGCGGACGCATGACCTGTGACTATCGGTGAGTCCACCTTCACCCGTGGTGGCGTATCCCACATTCTCCGAGGTTTGGACGGCCGGATACCGCACAGGAGTGCGCGGAATCCGGCCGCCGCTCGTCATCCCGCTACGTGTGGTCCCGGGCCGGGCGCAGTTCCAGCGTGCAGCACTTGGCGCCGCCGCCGGCCTTGCGCAGCTCGTCCAGCTCCACCGGGTGGACGATCAGGCCCTCGGCGCGCAACCGGTCGGCCAGGGCCGTCGCCTCGGCGGCGATGACCACGTTGCGGCCGTCGCAGACCGCGTTCAGGCCCAGGACGCGGGCGTCGTCCCCGGTGGCGATGAGCGCGTCCGGGAACAGCGCCTCCAGGACCCTGCGGCTGCCCGCGGAGAACGCCCCCGGGTAGTAGGCGACGCGTTCGCCCGACAGCGCGAACAGGGCCGTGTCCAGGTGGTAGAAGCGCGGGTCCACCAGTTGCAGGGTCACCACCGGGCGGCCCAGGAAGCGCTCGGCCTCCTGGTGCGCGGCCGCCTCGGTGCGGAATCCGGTGCCGGCCAGGACCACGTCGTCGAGGGTGATGAAGTCGCCCTCCCCCTCGTTGACGTGCTTGGGCTCACGGGTCTCGGTGTACCCCGCGCCCCGGAACCACTCCAGGTAGGCGGGGCCCTCGGGGGTACGCTCGGCGCTGGCGAAGCGGGCGCCGTAGACCCGGCCGTCCACCACCAGGGCGCCGTTGGCGGCGAACACCATGTCCGGCAGCCCTTCGATGGGCGTGATCTCGTGAACCTCGTGGCCCAGGTCCAGGTAGAGGTCGCGCAGCGCCTCCCATTGGCGGATCGCCCGATCCCTGTCGACCCGGACCGCCGGGTCCATCCAGGGATTGATCGCGTATTCGACCGCGAAGTAGGTGGGGCGGCACATGAGGTAGTGCCGTCGAACCGCCACCGGACCGGTCGGGTTCTTCATTGAACCTCCCGTTGAGACCGTTGGAAATCACGGACCCCCGCGGTGGTACAGGTTTTGACCACCGTGTGCCACCTCGGGGTTCGCCCGTTCGATGAGGGGATACCCGCACCGGGGCCGGGCCAAGGGGCACGGTCCGGTAAACACGGGGCCGCAAGAGACGGGCGCCCCCGCGCCCGGGAGGGCGCGGGGGCGGGTGCGGGGCGTGCGGTCAGCGGCCGCCCGCACGGGCCACCGCCTCCTCCAGCTCCTCGCGGTTCATCTTGGAGCGGCCCGGCACGTCCAGCTCCGAGGCGCGCCGGAGCAGTTCGCGCTTGGTGCGCCGGCCCTCGCCGCGGGCGGGCGGGCGCGGGCCGGGGGCGCGCCCGTGCGGAAGGCTGCGGCGCAGCGCCTCCTGGAGCGCGTCGTCCCTGGACCCCGCGGCCCGGTGCGGCCGGTCGTCGCCGCCGGGCCGGTGGGTGATGGTGCCGCCCTTGGCCTTGGCGCGCACCAGTTCGGTGAGGCGGTGGCCGTAGCTGTCGTCGTAGCGGTCGGGGTCCCAGTCCAGGGACAGCGAGTCGACCAGCTCGGTGGCCAGCGCCAGCTCCTCCTTGCCCAGCGCGGGGTAGGGCACCGGCGGCATGACGTCGTCGGGGGCGCGCACCTCGTCGGGCCACCACAGGGTGGAGGCGGAGAGCACGCCCCGGGCCGGTTCGATGAGCACCGGGGACTCGCGGTCGCGCAGGACGACGGTGGCGGTGCCCGCCCGGCGCGTTCGGTCCAGGGCCGCGTAGAGCAGCTGGTAGGGCTGGGCGTCGGCGGGGTCGCGCGGGGCCATGTAGTAGGTGGAGGCGTACCACAGGGGCCCGACCGAGCCCTCGGAGACGAACCCGTCCAGGCGCATGGTGCGCGACCCGTGCGGGTGGAGCTCCTCCAGTTCCTCCGGTTCCAGGACGACGTACTCGTCCTCGACGGCGGTGCGGGCGCCGCGCACGATGTTCTCGGCGGGGACCTCCTCGCCGGTGCGCTCGTTGACGCGGACGTAGCGGATGCGATCGGCTGTGCCGCGTTCGAACTGGTGCAGGACCGGCCCGCGGCGCTCGCGGGCGCTGTAGAGGCGCACTCCGATCGGCACTTCGCCGAACATGAGGGTGCCCACCCAGACTGGATTGACCATGGTGCCTCCCTAGCTCCCATGATCACCGGGGCAGGGCAAAATACCGGTCGAAAAGCACAAAGAACCAGTCAGGGGACATTTCCGACAACCGAACCCGGTTCTTCGACCGACCGGTCGGTATCGCTAGGATCGCGGCAGTCCGAGATTGGAGCGCCTCCCCATGAGTACGACCGTCAAGGCCGCCGTCTTCTCCGCCCCGGGCACCCCGCCCGAGATCCGCGACCTGGTACTGCCCGACCCCGGGCCCGGCCAGGTGCGGGTGCGCATCGCCGCCGCCGGGGTCTGCCACTCCGACCTGTCCCTGTCCAACGGGACCCTGCCCCAGAAGTGGCCCGCAGTCCTGGGCCACGAGGGCACCGGGACCGTCGAGGCCGTCGGCGAGGGCGTCACCTCGGTCAGCCCCGGCCAGCACGTCATCCTCAACTGGGCCCCGGCCTGCCGCGAGTGCTGGTTCTGCCGCAACGGCGAACCCCACCTGTGCGAACACGCCCTGGACCGGGCCGCCGTCCCCTACGCCCACCTCACCGACGGCACCCCCGTCCACCCCGGCCTGGGCTGCGGGGCGTTCGCCGAGGCCACCGTGGTGGGGGCCGACGCCGTCGTGCCGCTGCCCGACGGCCTGGACCCGGCGACCGCCGCCGTCCTGGGCTGCGCGGTGCTCACCGGATGGGGCGCCGTCAACAACTCCGCCGCCGTGCGCCCGAGGCAGTCGGCCGTGGTCCTGGGCCTGGGCGGGGTGGGGCTGTCGGTGCTCCAGGCGGCCCGCCTGGCCGGGGCCGACCCGGTGATCGCCGTGGACGTCTCCCCCGCCAAGGAGGAGCTGGCCCGGTCGCTGGGCGCCACCGAGTTCCTGCTCGCCGACGAGCACCTGTTCAAGGCGGTGCGGGCGCTCACCGGCGGGCGCGGCGCCGACCACGCGTTCGAGGTGGTGGGCTCGGCGAAGGTGGTGCGCACCGCCTGGAACATCAGCCGCCGCGGCGGCACGGTGACGGTGGTGGGCGTGGGCGCGCACGACGACGAGGTGGCGTTCAGCGCCCTGGAGCTGTTCCACCAGGCGCGCACCCTGCGCGGGTGCGTGTACGGGTCCAGCGACCCGGCCCGGGACATCCCCGTCATCGCCGAGAGCGTGCGCTCGGGGGAGCTGAAGCTGGCGGCGATGGTGACCGACGAGATCCCGCTGGCGGGTGTGGCCGAGGCGTTCGAGCGGATGCGCCAGGGGAAGGGCGGACGCTCGCTGATCCGCTTCGGGGCGTGATGGCGGTGGGGGCGCGGCGGCGCCCCCACCGTGGTCAGGGTCTCCCGGGGTCCTCCACCGTCACCTCCAGCACCTCCAGGGGCGCCGCGGCGGCGTCACGTTCGCCGAGGGCGCGGTGGATCCTGCTGTGGAAGATCGAGCGCTGCACGCCCATCCCGACCATGATCAGCAGGGCGGGGAGCAGGAGGCCCGGGTAGGCCACGGCGTAGAGCAGGACCGCGAGGAAACCCCAGATGACGCTCGCGCCGACCCCGTTGCTCATCAGGCAGCGCCAGGCGCGCCAGCCCCACATCCAGCCCGCCGCCAGGACCGCCGCCCAGGGGTCGGCCAGGACCGTCACGGCCGGGTAGAGCACCAGGGCGAACACGAGCACCCCGGACAGCCCGTCGAGCACGGGCACGGTCCGGAATAGCGCCCACCCGGCGGGGGTGCGCGGCATCATCTCCTCGATCGGCGGCGCGGACTCCGGCCGCTCCTCCCGGCGGTCCCACCACACGAGCGCGGCGAGCAGGGCGAACCCGCACAGCCCGACACCGGTGGCCGGACCGAACCAGTGCCCGACCCCCTCCGGCATCCACAGGTGCTCGGGCCCCACCGCCACCGGGTCCAGGCCCAGCGCGGCCGGGGTGGCCGAGCGCAGGGTGTAGAGGAAGGCCACGGCCAGGACCGTCTCCGCCAGGACGAACCCCAGGTGGACGGCGGCCAGCCGGGTGAGGGGTGCGGGCGCCCCGGGAACGGTCGAGTACACCCGCATGGAGAACAGCGGGCGCAGCAGCATCACGAGCAACAGGACGGCGGCGACCCCCAGGGCCACCGGCCCGGGGTCGAAGCCCGGCGGAACGAAGTACACCTCAGCCGTCCCGTCGCGGCACCGGCGCGCCGTCCGCGTCCAGCACCGTGACCTCCAGCGTCGGTGCAGCGGGCTCCTGACCGAGGAAGGGCCGGGTGCACAGCACGTCCTGCAGGGCGTACACGGCCCAGAGTGCCACCGGAAGGAGCAGCGATCCGTCGCTGGCGAACATGAACGTCCCCGCCGCGCCCAGGCTCCCCAGGGCAAGGGTCACCTGCCTCCCCTGGGGGGACCAGGTCCAGTAGCCCAGGCACAGCAGCAGGAACAACACCGTCAAGGGGTCGCCGGTCAGGGAGCACAGCAGGGGGTAGAACACCACGAAGTTGACCATGGGCAGCGTCAGTGCTGTGAGGGCGATGGGGAGGATGCGCGCCCTCTGTTCCCGGGCGGTACGCGGAATCAGCGAGAGCTGGTCCGGGGTGAGCGCCCCCTTGGGCAGCGGCAGGCCAGCGCGTTCGGCACGGGCGGCCCTCACTGACAGGGCGTAGCCCAGGACCAGGCTCAGTACCGAGAAAACGAGAAGGAACAGCATCGTGACCTGTCCCCGACCGGACGGCTCGGTGATCATCACCGGCCAGAAGATGCCCAGGTCGACCGGGGTCACCACCGTGGCCGAGCCGACGAACACCGTCACCGCGACCAGCTGGACGAGGCACTCCCAGACGCTGCGGCGATTCCAGCGGGCGATGGCGGAGTGGTCACCGTCCCGGGCCAGAGTGCGTGCCCGGCGTATCGGACGGCGGTGGAGCAGCGGTGTCACGATCTGGTGTGCCAGCAGCGCCAGGCCGACGGCGGTGGCGAGGGGGCCGGGATCGAAGGTCGGGGGATGGAACAGGTACACGGGGGATCCTCGGTCGGAGGTCGGGGCGGGGACCTGCGCGGACGCGGTCGAGCGGGGATCCGACACACGCGGGCCGGATGATCATGCCGGATACCACCTGGTTTGTCACCACCTGACAAAAGCTGTGGCGTACGGCACACATCGCCCTTGCCCCGCGCCCCGCGAAGGAGCACAGTCGTCACCATCGCGCACACCATTCCGCGGACACGTGTCGCGGGCAGCGTGCCGCGGGCACGGCCGACCGAGTCGAGGAGACCCACCCCATGAGCAGCGCAGCGGATCAGGCCGACGCCATCGTCGTCGGCGCCGGACTGGCGGGCCTGGCCGCGGCGGCCGAGCTGGCCGACGCGGGCAAGCACGTCATCCTGCTCGACCAGGAGCCCGAGCAGTCCCTGGGCGGGCAGGCGTTCTGGTCCTTCGGCGGCCTGTTCTTCGTGGACTCCCCCGAGCAGCGCCGCATGGGCATCCGCGACTCCAGGGAGCTGGCCCTCCAGGACTGGATGGGCACCGCCGGCTTCGACCGCCCCGAGGACGCCTGGCCGCGTAAGTGGGCCGAGGCGTACGTGGACTTCGCCGCCGGGGAGAAGTACTCCTGGCTGCGGCAGATGGGCCTGCGGCTCTTCCCCATCGTGGGCTGGGCCGAACGCGGCGGCTACCTGGCCGACGGGCACGGCAACTCCGTCCCCCGGTTCCACATCACCTGGGGCACCGGCCCGGGCGTGGTCGCCCCGTTCGAGCGCCGGGTGCGCGCCGCCGCCGAGCGCGGGCTGATCTCCCTGCGGTTCCGCCACCGCGTCGACGAGCTGGTCGTGACCGGCGGGGCCGTGACGGGGGTGCGCGGCACCGTGCTGGCGCCCAGCGGCATCGAGCGCGGCCAGGCCAGCAACCGCGACGCCGCCGGGGAGTTCGAGCTGTCCGCGCAGGCGGTCATCGTCACATCCGGCGGTATCGGCGCCGACCACGACCTGGTGCGCAAGAACTGGCCCGAGCGGCTGGGCACCCCGCCCGAGCACATGCTGTCGGGCGTCCCCGCGCACGTGGACGGGCGCATGCTCGGCATCACCGAGCAGGCGGGCGCGCAGATCATCAACCCCGACCGCATGTGGCACTACACCGAGGGCATCCAGAACTGGAACCCGATCTGGTCGCGCCACGGCATCCGCATCCTGCCCGGGCCCTCGTCGCTGTGGCTGGACGCCACCGGCAAGCGGCTGCCCGCCCCCTACTTCCCCGGGTTCGACACCCTGGGCACGCTGGACCACATCATGAAGAGCGGCCACGACTACACGTGGTTCGTGCTCTCCCAGAAGATCATCGAGAAGGAGTTCGCGCTGTCGGGCTCGGAGCAGAACCCCGACCTGACCGGCAAGGACATCAGGCTCCTGCTCAAGCGGGCGCTGCCGGGCGCCCCGGGCCCGGTGGAGGCGTTCAAGGAGAACGGGGAGGACTTCGCGGTCGCCGACCGGCTGCCCGCCCTGATCAAGAGGATGCGGGAGATCGCCGGGGACGGGGTGCTGGACGCCGACACCGTCACCCGCGAGGTGGTGGCCCGCGACCGGGAGATGGTCAACACGTTCACCAAGGACCTCCAGGTGACGGCGATCCACGGGGCCCGCAACTACCGGGGCGACAAGCTGATCCGGGTGGCGTCCCCGCACCAGATCCTCGACCCCAAGGCGGGTCCGCTGATCGCGGTGCGGCTGCGCATCCTCACCCGCAAGACGCTGGGCGGGCTGCACACCGACCTGGACGCGCGGGTGCTGCGCGCCGACGGCACCCCGCTGCCGGGCGTGTACGCGGCGGGCGAGGTCGCCGGGTTCGGCGGCGGCGGCGTGCACGGCTACCGCGCCCTGGAGGGCACCTTCCTGGGCGGCTGCCTGTTCTCCGGCCGCACGGCCGGCCGCGCCGCCGCGGCCGCGCTCTAGGTCCGGGCCCCGGGCCCGAACGACC
>NZ_JBJJBV010000223.1:0-10954 GCF_045446735.1 Nocardiopsis protaetiae | reverse complement strand
CCGTGGCCGAGGGCTCCAGGAGGGGCCGGGCTGGGGCCAAGGGCCCCAGGTCAGGTGGGCAACCCCCCGGAGCCGGAGGAACCGTTCCCCGCACGCCCGTCGGGGCCGCGGCCCCGAACAGACCACCCCCGCACCCCACAGCGTTAACAGAACATGCGTGCACCCACCCACCGGCCAGGGCCGAAGGCCTCCTGCCGCCGTCACCCCCTGGGGCGGGGGCGGCCACGCACCCGCCCGTCAGGGACGGACGGCGTGGGCAAGAGTGCGCAGCCAGGGGTCCCGGAACGCGGGCTCGGCGGCGAGGACCTCGCGGAAGCGGGTGCGGACCTCCGCGGTGCGCCCACGCTCGTACAGGGCGAGGGTGTGGGAGAGGGCGGCGCGGGTCTTCTCGTCGCGGCCCGGGCGGGCGACCTCCGGGTCGGCCCAGCGGGTGCGCCGGAACGACGGCTCCGTCTTGGGCTGCACGTTGCCCAGGTACCCCCACAGCCAGGCGGGCACCGACACGTTGCGCACCGCGCGCGGCGGCAGTTCCCGCACCCAGGGGGCGTGCTGCTGCCAGCGCCAGGTGTTGGGGCTGGTCTTCTCGCGCGCGACGATGCCCAGGTAGCCGACGCGGCCGCGGACGCGGTTCCAGTCGGTGCGGTCGTCGGCGATCCAGGCGCGCAGCTCGCGGTGCAGGTTCTCGAAGGTGCCGCCCTCGTTGACCAGGTCGCAGAAGGCGACGGCCCGGCCGCCGCCCGCCAGCCGGGCCGGGGTGATGCCCTGGGCGGTGAGGTTGGCGCGCAGCTGGGCGAGCTCGGCCGGGTCGAAGCCCTGGCCGTCGTACCCGTACAAGGACAGCGGCAGCCGGTGGATCCGGTCGCTGTGCGGGGTGTCGGCCAGGACACCCCGCAGCAGGTCGTACACGCTGTCCGGGGAACGCCCCACGAAGTACAGGTCGCGGTCGCCGCCGCGGGCCAGCACCTTGGCGGCGCACTCGGTGAGGGCGTCGACGTAGGACCGGTTCGGGTCCGCGGGTTCGGCGAGGGAGCCGACGCGGTCGTGTTCCACGTCCCAGCGGAAGGGGAGGTTGGGTTCGGGCATGCCCCGAGGAAAGCCGGACCGGGCCGCCCCGCGCAAGGGTTTTTCCCGGTGGGAGGATGGACCGGTGCAATCTCACCCGCTCGCTTCCACCGCCACCCTGGTCCTGGCCGCCGAGGACGCGCCCGTCCGGGACCCGGCCGCCCCGGTGTCCCCGTCGGTGCCGCCGCCCGTGCCGGAGGGGTCGGTGCGGTTCGCGACATTCAACGCGGCCCTGTCGCGGCAGCGGCCCGGGGCGATGCTGTCGGCGCTGGCGGGCGGCGAGTGGGGGAAGGCGCGCGCGGTCGCCGAGACCGTGCAGCGGGTGCGCCCCGACGTGCTGCTGGTGAACGAGTTCGACCACGACCCGTCGGGCCGGGCGCTGGAGCTGTTCGCCCGCAAGTACCTGGAGCGCGGGTGGAACGGCGCCGCGGGCGTGGAGTACCCGTACACCTACACCGCTCCGGTGAACACCGGGGTGGCCTCGGGCGCGGACCTCAACGGTGACGGCCGGGTGGTGACCAGGCCCGGGAGCGACGCCTACGCCGGGGACGCGTTCGGGTTCGGCCGGTTCCCCGGCCAGTACGGGATGGCGGTGCTGTCCCGGTACCCCCTGGTCGCGGCGCGGGCGCGCACGTTCCGGCTGCTGCCGCGGGCGGCGATGCCCGGGGCGCTGGCCCCCGTGGTCCCGGGCGGCGGGGAGCCGTTCCTGTCGCCGGAGGCGTGGGCGGCGGCGCGGCTGTCGTCCAAGAGCCACTGGGACCTGCCGGTGGACGTCGGATGGGACCGCCCGGTGCACCTGCTGGCCTCGCATCCGACGCCGCCCGCGTTCGACGGCCGCGAGCGCCGCAACGTGCTGCGCAACCACGACGAGATCCGGTTCTGGGCGGACTACCTGACCCCCGGCGCGGACGGCTACATCCGCGACGACGCCGGGGTCGCGGGCGGCCTGGACCCGGCGGCGCCGTTCGTGGTGGCCGGGGACCTCAACGCCGACCCCCGGGACGGCGCGTCCCTGCCCGGGGCGATCGGCCGCCTGCTGGGCCACCCCCGGGTGGTGGACCCGCTCCCCCACTCCCAGGGCGGCCGTGGCCGGGCCGGGAGCGCGGCGGGCGCCCCCGGGCACGGGGAGGCGTTCGCGGAGGACACCCGGCCGGGGCACCTGCGGGTGGACTACGTGCTGCCGTCGCGGGACCTGGGGGTCGGTGACCGGGGCGTGTTCTGGCCCGCCCTGGACGACCCGCTGGTGCGGCTCACCGGCGCGGGCCGCCCGTTCCCGGCCTCGGACCACCGTCTGGTGTGGGTGGACGTGTCGCGCTGACCGCCGGCGTCACCGGCCGCGGGCGGCCTCCTCCTCGGCGGCGGCCAGGCCCGCGGTGATGACGCTGTCCATGATCGCGGCGAGGCGGTCGGCGCCCAGCCGGGGCGCGTGCTCGGCCATGCGCTCGACGAGGCGGCGTTCGCGGTCCATGTCGCGCCCGGCGAAGTAGCCGACGGGCTTGAGCCGCTGGACCCGGGCGGCGACGAGGGCGCGCTGCTCCAGGAGTTCGGCGAGGCGGGCGTCCATGGCGTCGATGTGTTCGCGCAGGCGGGCGATCTCACTGGTGGTGGTCGTCTGGTCGGGCACGGTGGGCCTCCGGTCGCGGTGGGTGCATGCGGCCGAACGGGGTCCCGCGCGGGGGGTGTCGGCCGCCTGGAAAGCGAAAGAGCACCGGGGCCGCGAGGCCCGAGTGCTCTGTTGCCGACGTTCCCGTTTCCGCCTACGTGTCGGCGGCCGACGGGAGCGTCGGCTCGCTAAACACGAAATAGCGGTGGGTCATGTCCGTGATCGTAGCGTGTCCGCGGCGGGAGCGCACGCCCCCTGCCCGGTCCCGGCTACTCCGGGGCCTCGACGCGGACCATGATGGCCGTGGCCTCGGCGGTGACCTCGCCGTTGACGCGGATGCGGCCGTTGACGTAGACCTTGCGCCGCTCGGTGCGCTCCACCTCGGCGGTGATCTCCAGCGGGTTGAACAGCGGGGTGGGCCTGCGGTAGTTCACCTCCAGCTTGGCGGTGAGGCCGGGCGAGGTGGCCAGGGAGGAGGCGGTGCCGACGGCCTGGTCCAGGAGGGCGGCGATCCAGCCACCGTGGACCAGCCCGGGCGGGCCCTGGTAGACGGTGTCGAGGGTGACCTCGCCGTACACCCCGTCGGCGGTGGGGACCAGGGACAGGGGCGGGGCGGCCGGGTTGGTGTCCCCGGCGACGATGTTGGTGATGGTGCCGAACTCGCTGTCGCCGTCGGGGAGCTCGCGGCGGACCATGGTGCCGATCTGGCGGCGCGGGGCGAGGGCGAGGCGGTCGGTGACCTCCTCGACGGCGGCGGAGGCCGCGGCGAGGGTGTCGGGGTCGGCCTCGGTGTTGGCGACGGTGTCGATGAGGGCGTGCACGCGGCTCACGAGGGTGCGCAGCTCGGCGGGGATGTCGGACTGCTCCACCACGGGAAGGCCGAAGGCTCGGGGGTCGGGGCGTTCGGTGGCCGGCTGCGTGTTGACCGTCATGTGTTCCTCGTCGGGTCGGCGTGTGGGCTGGTGGTGGGGGCACCATCCGAAACCGAATCCTACTCGGTCGTATTCCGGTCGCCCCGCGGCCGGGCGTGCGCTCCCCGTCACACCGGCGGGGGACGGGGAGCACCCGCGGCCGTCCGCCCGGACCCCGGACAGGCCCGCGGGTGGGGCGTCAGCCCAGGTCGCGGACCATGTGACGGTGCGGGATCCCCGCGTCCAGGAACTCTTCCCCGTGCGCGGTGTAGCCGAGCCGCTCGTAGAAGCCCAGGGCGTGGGTCTGGGCGTGCAGCTCCATGGCGGCGAGCCCGCGTTCGCGGGCCGCGTCCTCGGCGGCCCGCACCAGGGCGGCGCCCAGGCCGGTGCCGCGCTGCTCGGGCAGCACGGCCATGCGCCCGAGCAGGCCCGCTCCCCCGTCCTGCTCCACCACGCGGACGGTGCCCGCGGGCACCCCGTCGACGAGGGCGATGAGGTGGAGGGCGGCCGGGTCGCGGTCGTCCCACTCCTCGGCGATGGGCACCTTCTGCTCGGCGACGAACACGGCGCCCCGGATGACGAACACTGCGGCGCGGTCGTGGTCGTCGCGCGCCTGCCTGATCTCGGTCGTGGTCATGAGCGCAGCGTAATACCGGAGCGGCACCGCGGAGGAACGAGCATTAACCTGGGCGTATGGGCATGCCCAGCACGGTCCACCCCGTCGTCGACGATCCGCGCACCGAACGCGCGCGCTACTGGCGTTTCTCCGGGCTGCCGGACACCGAGATGCTCACCGCCCGGTTCGTCACCACCAACTTCACCCGGCACACCCACCCCACGTACACGTTCGGGATCATCACCGGCGGCATCGAGGAGTACGCCCACCCCGGCGGCACCTCGCGGGTGGGCCCGGGCGGGCTGGCGGTGGTCGGCCCGGACGAGGTGCACACCGGGCACGCGGGGGTCCCCGAGGGCTGGACGTACCGGGTGTTCTACCCGGAGCCGGAGGTGGTGGTCGGCATCGCCCGGGAGCTGGGGCTGCGGGGCACCCCGGCGTTCACCGAGTCGGGGATCGACGCGCCCGAGGCGTCCCGGCTGCTGCACGCCGCGCACCTGGCGGCCGAACGCGGCGACCGGCTGGCGTCCTCCTCGCTGGTGCGGCGCGGGATCGCGGCGCTGCTGCGCTCCCACGGCCGCGAACGCGCCCCGCAGGTCCGCGCCCGCGCGGCCCGGCCCGAGACGGCCCGGGCCCGGGAGGTCCTGGCGTCCCGGCTGACCGACGCGCCGACCCTGGAGGAGCTGGCCGCGGAGGTGGGGTTGGGGCCGTTCGCCCTGTCCCGGGCGTTCTCGGCGGCCTACGGGCTGCCCCCGCACGCCTACCTCAACCAGCTGCGGGTGGGCCGCGCCCGGGAGCTGCTGGCGGCCGGGCGGGCGCCGTCGGAGGTGGCCGTCGAGGTGGGGTTCACCGACCAGGCGCACCTGAACCGGCACTTCCGCCGCCACCTGGGGGTGCCGCCGGGCGCGTACCGGAGGGCGCTGGCCGGCGGGCACTGACAGACCGCTGATAAGCCGCTGATGGGCTGCTGACAGGCGGGAGCGTGTCGGCCGGGTGTGCCGATGGGCACGTACCCGCGGGCGTTGACAGCCCGCTGAGCAGACGCTGACACGGATGCCGGCGGCCGCTGAGGCGGGTGCAAGAACGTACAAGACGGGTGCCGGGCCCGGCTCCTAGCGTGGGCGAACGTGAAAGCCATATCCCTTCTCCGTTCTCCCGCGGTGCGCGACAGCCTCGGGATCGGCGTCGCCGTGGGCGCCGCCGGCCTGGCGTTCGGCACCGCCGCCGTCACCGCCGGGCTGTCCCCGGCGCAGGCCGTGTTCACCAGCATGTTCATGTTCACCGGCGCCTCCCAGTTCGCGCTGATCGGCGTGGTCGCCGGGGGCGGCAACCTGGTGGCCGGGGCGCTGGGCGCCCTGCTGCTGGGCGCCCGCAACACCCTGTACGGCCTGCGGCTGGCCGACGTCCTGGGCTGGCGGGGCGGGTTCCGGCGCGCGGTGGCCGCGCACGGGGTCATCGACGAGACGACGGCGGTGACCCTGGCCCAGCCGGACCGGGCCTCGGCCCGGCTGGCGTTCACAACGACCTATGTGGTGCTGGGGACGTCGTGGGTGGCCACGACGCTGGTGGGGGCGCTGGCCACGGAACGGGTGAGCGACATCGGCGCGCTGGGCCTGGACGCGGTGGGACCGGCGATCTTCCTGGCGCTGCTGTGGCCGCGGCTGCGCGAGGGCGGTGCCCGCACCTGGCTGATCTCCGGGCTGGGGGCGGGGCTGGCGCTGGCGGCCACGCCGCTGCTGCCGGCGGGGGTGCCGGTGCTGCTGGCCGCGTCGGCGGCGCTGATCGCCCTGGTGGGCCCGGAGATGTCGGTGGCCGGACCGGCGGAGTCCGCCGCCGAGAACCCTGGGACCGATGGGACCGGCGGGGCCGCCGGGGAGTCCGGCAGCGACGACGAGGCGGTGCGCTCATGACGCTGTGGATCGTGCTGGTCGCCACGGCGATCGGGTGCTACCTGCTCAAGCTGGCCGGGCTGGCGGCGCCGCGGCGCCTGCTGGACAACGTGTGGCTGCGCCGGTTCGCCATGGCGGTGCCGCTGGCGCTGCTGGCGGCGCTGATCGCGGTGGAGGCGTTCCGCGGCGAGGGCCAGGCGCTGGCCTGGGACACCGCCCGGATGGGCGGGCTGGGCGCGGCGGTGGCGGCGCTGGCGCTGCGCGCCCCGTTCCTGGTGGTGGTGCTGGCCGCGGCGGCGGTCACCGCCGGGCTGCGGGCCCTGGGCCTGTGAACGCGGTGCGGGGGCGGCCGGGCCGCCCCCGCCCCCGCACCCGCGCCGGGCCCGTTTCCCGGGTTCAGCTCCCGGTGACGAAGCCGTAGAGCTCGTACCCGCACAGCACCAGGAACAGGCCGCCCGCGATGCTCAGGCCGGTGTTGGAGATCCACCCGTTGCGCCACTCGGCCGGGGTCCGGGAGGAGTTGAGCAGCCACATCAGCGTGAACGCCAGGAACGGCATGAAGAACGAGCCCAGCACGCCGTAGGCGATGATCAGCTGCACAGGGCGGCCCAGCAGCAGGAGCAGCATGGGCGGGAACGTCAGCCACAGCATGTAGCCGCGGAAGGGCAGGCTCTTCTCGGTGGCCGCCGGGTCCAGGCCGGTCCGCCCGCGCACGTGGTCGACGAAGTCCGCGAAGAGCAGGCTGACGCCGTGCCAGACGCCGATGATCGAGGAGTAGGCGGCGGAGAAGAACCCGATGAGGAACATCGTGGCGACGAACCCGCCGAAGCGGTCGCGCAGGACGTCGCCGAGTTCGAGCAGCCCCTGGTCGCCCGAGGACAGGGCGATGCCGCTGGCGTAGAGGAGTTCGGCGCCGACGATGAGCATCGCGACAACGAAGACGCCCGTGGTGATGTAGGCGACCCGGTTGTCGACGCGCATCATGCGGATCCACCCGGCGTCGCGCCAGCCCTTGGCGTTGACCCAGTAGCCGTAGGCCGCCATGGTAATGGTGCCGCCGACGCCGCCGATGAGGCCCAGGGTGTAGAAGAGCGAGCCCTCCGGCAGCAGCGGGACCAGGCCGGTGACGGCCTCGCCGACGTTGGGTCCGACGTAGACAGCCAGGCCGACGACGACCACGAACATGACGCCGATGAAGACCATCATGATCTTCTCGAAGATCGCGTACCGGTTGAACCAGACGATGGCCAGTCCGGAGACGCCCGCCAGGACCGCCCAGACGTTGAAGGGGACCTGCGGGAAGAGGGCCGCCAGCGGCAGGGCCGAGGCGGACATGGCGCTGGCGCCGTAGACGAAGCCCCAGATCACCACGTAGATACCGAAGTACACCCAGGTCCAGCGGCCCAGGCCGGTCCAGCCGTCGAAGATGGTGCGGCCGGTGGCCAGGTGCCAGCGGCCGGTCGCCTCGGCCAGGGAGATCTTGACGACGCAGCCCACGATGGTGGCCCACAGCAGGGTGTAGCCGAAGAGGTTGCCCGCGATGAGGGTGGCGACCAGGTCGCCCGCGCCCACGCCGGTGGCCGCGACGACGATGCCGGGCCCGATCTGCTTCCACGTCGCCTTGCGCTGTTCGGTGGCGGCCACCTGTGTCCTTCCGTCGCGGACCGTATCGGACTGGCTGCACTCTAGAACCGGGCACACGGATTGCAAGGGGGACGATGCCTTCCGTGACCGTTCCGTGGCGCAATCTCTATGACCCGGATCACAGGGGCGGTTCGGGGGTGGTTATCCACAGGTGCGCGGGGTGCTCCTTGACCCGGCTTCACCGGGCCTGGAAAGGTCGTTGACGGGTGCCCGGCAGATCCCGGGCGCACCGAGTGGACCTTGCGACGATGGAAGGGATCCCACCCCCATGGCCACAGCCGACCACCGCTCCACACCCCCCGACCGCACCGCCGCGCAGGCGGTGGTCGACGTCCTGGCCGCCGCGGGCGTCCGCCGCTGCTACACCGTGCCGGGCGAGAGCTTCCTCGAACTCGCCGACGCGATCGACCGCCACCCCGACATGCGCCTGGTGTCCACCCGGCACGAGGGCGGCGCCGGGTTCATGGCCGAGGCCGACGCCAAGCTCACCGGGGTCCCGGCGGTGGCGGCGGCCACCCGCGGGCCGGGGGCCGCCAACCTGGCGGTCGCGGTGCACACCGCGCACCAGGACTCCACGCCGATGATCGTGTTCCTGGGCCAGGCCGAGACCGAGAGGCTGGGCCGGGAGGCGTTCCAGGAGGTGGACCTCACCGCGTTCTACGCGCCGATCACCAAGTGGTCCACCACCGTGCACCGGGCCGACCGGCTGGCCGAGGTGACCGCCGAGGCGCTGCGGGTGGCCCGCTCGGGTCGCCCGGGGCCGGTGTCCATCGCGGTGCCCGGCGACCTGTTCGGACAGGTGGTGGGGTCGGCGGCCGTGCCGCGACCACCGGAGCCGCCGCGGCCGCCGCTGGGGGAGGCCGAGCGCGACCGGCTCGCGGCGTGGCTGACCCGGGCGGTGCGGCCGGTGGTCGTCGCGGGCGGGGGCGCCCGGGGCGCGCGGGAGGACCTGGTGCGGGTGGCCGAGCGGTTCGGCGCCGGGGTGTACTCCGCCTGGCGCAGGCAGGACGTGTTCCCCAACGACCACGCGCTCTACCTGGGCCACCTGGGGCTGGGGGCGCCGCCCGCGACGCTGACCGCGCTGGCGGAGGCCGACGCGGTGCTGGTGGTGGGGTGCCGGCTGAGCGAGACCACCACCCAGGGGTACCGGCTGCCGGACACCGCGCGGGCCAGGGTGGCGCGGATCGACATCGACCCGGGGCGGCCGGGGTCGCACGTGGACCTGTGGGCGTCGGTGGTGGCCGACGCGGGCGAGGCGCTGCGCGAGCTGGCCGGGGCGCCGTTCCAGGCCCCCTACCGGGACTGGAGCGCGGCCCGGCGGGCCTGGGTGGAGTCGGCGACCGTGCCGCTGGACTCGCAGGCGCACGAGGGGCCGGGGATGCACCCCTGGCAGGTGATCGCGGGGATGCGCGAGGCGCTGCCGGAGGACGCGGTGGTCACCAACGACGCCGGGAACTTCGCGTCGTTCCTGCACCGGGGCTGGTGGTTCCGGCATCCGCGCACCCAGCTGGCGCCCACCAGCGGGGCGATGGGGTACGCGGTCCCGGCAGCGGTGGCCGCCAAGCTGGCCGAGCCCGAGCGCACGGTGGTGGCGGTGGCGGGCGACGGCGGTGCGCTGATGACCGGGCAGGAACTGGAGACGGCGGTGCGCGAGGGCGCGGCCGTCACGGTGGTGGTGTTCCAGAACGGGCTGTACGGCACGATCGCCATGCACCAGGCCCGCGAGCTCGGCCGCCTGGCCGGAACACGGATCGGCGGGCCGCTGGACCTGGCGGGCTACGCCCGCTCGCTGGGGGCGCGCGGGGAGACCGTGCACAGCAGGGAGGAACTGGTCAAGGTGCTGGGCGAGGCGGTGTCCGCCGACCTGCCGACCCTGGTCGACGTGCGCACGGACCCGGAGGTGATCAGCCCCGCCGCGACCCTCACCGAACTCCTGGAGGCCCCCCGCTGACCGACCCCCGGTGACCCCACCCAGGCCGCCGCGGCCCGGGCCGCGGCGGCTGCCGCGCCGAGCGCCGAGGTGGGCACACCCGCCGCCCCCGACCACCGACCGCTCATGCGGCGTGCGGCCGAGGCAGGCCCGGCAGCGGCCACCGGTCGCCGACCTCCCGGTGGCCGCGAGGCGGCGCGGCGGCGTGCGCTTGGGACAGGCACACCCGGCAACTGCGCCGAAGCGCCGAGGTGGGGACCCGGCGTCGGCCGCCTGTCCCCGGCCGCCGGGGCAGGGCTCCCCGTAGCGGCGGCCGACCGCCCGGAGGCGCGCCGGGCGGCGCGGCGGCGTGCGCCCTGGGCGGGTGTATCGGAGGCGGCCGCCGACCCCGGGCCAGCGGTGTGCCCGGGGTCGGGGCGACCACGCCGGTCACCGGTCGGCGGCGGTCAGACGGGGACGGGGCGGGTGTCGTAGGCGGCGGCCGCCTCGCGCAGGGCGCGGACGCAGGCGCGGATGGCGGGGCGGCGGGAGGCGTCGGTGCGCCAGAACGCGTACACCTGGCGGACCAGGGCGGGCTGCACCGGCACCACCCGCACCCCGTCCGGGAGCGGGCCGCGGCCCAGCCGCGGCATGACGGCGGCGCCGATCCCGGCGGCGATGAGCGCCAGCTTGGTCTGGTGCTCCTCCACGTTGTGGATGACGTTGGGCTCGCCGCCGCGCGAGCGGATCATGTCGTAGAGCCAGTCGTTGCAGATGGAGCCGCGCGACCAGCTGATCCAGGGCAGGTCGAGGATCTCGTCGATGGCGAGGATCTCCCGGTGGGCGAGGGGGTGGTCGGCGGGCAGGGCGATGTCGCCGATGTCCTCCATCAGGGGCGCGCGGGTCATGCCCTCGGGCAGGGCGAGCGGGGCGCCCACCCAGTCGATGACCATGCACAGGTCCACCTCGCCGCGGGCCATCGACAGCAGGGTCTCGTGGGGTTCCTCCTCGAAGAGCTCGACGCGCAGCCGGGGGTGGGCCTCGCGCAGGGTGTTGAGGGCCTGGGGCAGGATGCCGCGCACGGCGGTGGGGGTGCCGGAGATGCGCAGGTGTCCGGTGACGTGGTCGCGGTGGGCCTCCAGGTCGGCCTCGGCGCGCTGGACCAGGGAGAGGATGCGGGCGGCGTGCTCGACGAGGAGTTCGGCGGCGTCGGTGAGGCGCACCCCGCGGCCGTTGCGTTCGACCAGGGGCTGGCCGACCTCGCGTTCGAGTTTGGAGAGCTGCTGGGAGACGGCGGAGTTGGTCACGTGCAGCGCCTCG
>NZ_JBJJBV010000222.1:0-10994 GCF_045446735.1 Nocardiopsis protaetiae | reverse complement strand
AGGACCTGACCACCCTGGTCGACGGCCCCGCCTGGCGCGCCCGCCTCCACGACGGACCCATCTTGCTCGGCCACCTCGCCAACGACGGGAACGGGGCCACGGTGTTCGAGGCTGAGGACCGGTCCGCGCGCCGGGCTATGGACGACTTCGTTGCCGGGTGCCGTCTGCCGTGGGACCGGGAGAACACCGAGCCGTTGGCGGAGTTCGTCTACGACCTGCTCAAAATCGAACACGACCAAGCCACTGCGGTCGCCACCGCCCACCGGCAGTGCCGCTACCTGATCCGGGCCGCACCTCTGGGGTTCGAGATGTACGACGGCCCGATGATGCTCCCGCTCACCGTGGCCGGCGGGGTGTTCCCCGACTACCGGCGAGCATATGAGGCGGCCTTGCGGACGGAGCTTCCACCTCGGGTGTTCCGTGTCGAGCTGTGGATGGGCCAGACCCGGGGGTGGGTGCGGATCCGACCCGCACCGGATGTTTCCTAGCGTCACACGCCCAGGACCGGGGCGGGGGTTTCCCGGCGCTGGGCATGAAGAAGGGCCGGGGGTGACCCCCGGCCCTCGCGGTGTGACCTGCGACCAAGCAAAGCCAAAACCGCTGCATCGAGAATAACCCGATGGCGTACTCGGGTCACCCCCACCGGTAGGCGATGTAGCGCCCCACGAACCGGACCAGGACGATCACGCTCATGCACCCCCAGGCCAGGGCGGCGAGCTGTATCACCGCACGGAGATCGATTTCCCACCCCCAGGACCACGCGACCAGCAGGAGGACGAGGAACCAGAGGACGCCCATGGGCGCGTCGTGCCTGTCCACCAGTGTGGGGAACTGCTTCGGAGGCATGGTCATCACAGGTCTCCCGTGGATGAGGGGCGGACGGCGCTCATGAACCGAGGGCTGTAGAACGGGCCGTCCACGGGTTCCACGCGGACGGTCTGCCCGCTGGAGGGGGCATTGGCCATCTGACCGTCGCCGACGTAGATGGTCACGTGGGTGGGCGGGTCCCCGGGGGCGTAGGGGCGGGTGTCGTAGAACAGCAGATCCCCGGGCGCGAGGGCGTCGAGGGGGACGCGGGTGCCGGCGTGGAACTGGTCGGTGGTCACCCGCGGGATGGGCACCCCGGCGGCTTCCCAGGCGCGCATGGTCAGCCCGGAGCAGTCGAATCCGTCCGGTCCGGTCCCGCCCCACACATAGGGTTTGCCGACCTGCTCCAGCGCCCATTGGGCGGCCGCATATCCGGCCTCGCTGCCCGCGCCGCCGCCGATGCCGGTGCCGGGGTGGGCGGCGGTGTAGGCGTCGATCTCGCCCATGACGTCGTCCACGTACCAATCCGCGTGGTTGTACCGGAACAGGGCGGCTTCGAGCTGTTCACGGTCGGTGAAGTTCACCTTCTGGTGGGGGTGGTCGGGGTGGCTGGCACACAGCTCCACTGCCGTGGCCGCCACCGAGTCGAACACGTTGTGCGGGTCCTGCTCGCCGTCGCCGTTGCCGTCGACCCCGTAGCGGTGCCAGTTCGCCGGGAGGTGCTGGGTCACCCCGACGGCCGCGTCGTAGACGGTGTCGCCGTCCCAGACGCCGCCGTCGGTGTCGTGGTGGGGGGTGAAGTTGCCGCCCACGCCGCTGCCGTCCAGGACGGGGCCGACCACGGGCGGGTCGGTGTCCCCGGTGGGGGAGATCGCGCTCCCGGCCGCGTGGTCGGATTCGACCGCGCCGATGCCGGCGAGGATCTGCCAGCGCACCCCGGTGCACTGCGGGTGGTCGGCGTCCAGAGCGCGGGCCCCAGCGAGATAGGCGTCCAACAGCACCGGGTGAATACCCTCTACCTGGTCGGGGGCGGCCCCCTGGTGGGGGTCCTCCAGCAGAACGCCGAGCAGGGAGACGACCAGTCCGATCGCCAGCGGGACGGCGACCAGGGCGCATCCGCAGCCGAGGGGGTTACCCATCACCGTCCTCCTCCCACCCCGGAAGGGGCGGCTGCACCACCGCCTCCCCGGGGTTCAGCTCCGAGAGCCGGAACCGCTGCCCACTGGGGTCGTTGAGCAGCGCCCACACGGCGTCAGCGGGGTGGGCACCGTGCACCGCGGTCGCGGCGGCCACCGGCGGGCGGGGGATGCGAGTGCGCAGGTTCCGCTCCCGGGCGGTGGTGGGCACCCACAGCAGGACCACGCCGCGGTGGCTGGTGACCCGCCGCAGCTCGGCGTAGGCGTCGAGTTTGGCGGCCAGTCGGCGCAGGGGTTCGGTGCCGGTGTCGTACTCCAGGTAGAAGGAGGTGGTGCGGTCGTCCTCGGTCCAGGTGCCTGCGGCGTCGGGGCGCACGATGTCCCCCCACCGGGCCTCGCACTCGGCGGCGGTCTGCCATCGCAGGCGGGTGGTGTGGCGGCGGGTGTGGGCGGCCAGCGCCACGAACACGTCATTGGTACCGACGGTGTGGTTCAGGCTGGCCCGGTAGGCCAACGCGAGGGCCCGGTCGCGCCGGTAGCCCAGCTCCCGCACCGTGGTCCCCTGGCGGGCGGCGAGGAGTTCGGCGCCGGGGGCGTCGAGCACGTAGTGCCAGGGTGCGGACCCGATGGGGGTCCAGGGCCGGAACCGGTCCAGCGCCCGCAGCCGGTACAGGCTGGCCAGGCGCTGTTTGGCGGTGCTGTAGGAGTCGAAGAACAGCGCGGCCAGCTGGTGGGTGGTGAAGGTGCGGTGCTCCCAGAGCATGCGCATGATCTCCACATCCCGGGGGGTGACCCGGCGGATGAGGTGCCGCAGCACCTCGGGGGAGGAGCGGGGGCGGGGGAGCGGGTGGTGGTCGGGGCGAGGACGGGTGGTGCGCACAGGTTCTCCTTCGGACGGTTTTCACTGGTGGACGTGGGTGCGGGCGGCTTTGCGCACGGCGGTGGCCCGCCCTTGGATCGGGGGCGGGAGCGGACGGGTGCGCAGGGTGAACGCGGGGGTGAGGGCGCCGTGGTGGACCAGCCGGGTAGCGGCCTGGAAGGCGGTCAGGTGGGACAGGTCGTGTTCGCCCAGGTGGGGTCGCATGTGGCGGGCCAGTGCCCGGGCGTCCTCGGGGGAGACGTCGAAGAAGACCTTGTTGCGGGCGTTAGCGGAGATGGCCTCCCGCAGGTCGCGGGGGAGCTGGGCCAAGTCCTGGTGGGCGAGCACCAGCCCGGCCCGGTAGGCGCGGGCCTCGGCGAGCATGTCCCCGATCCCGTAGGGCAGGGTCAGGAAGTTCTGGCATTCGTCGAGATAGATCGCCAGGTCGGCGCGATCGGACTCGCGCTGTCGGGCCCGGGCCAACACGGCGTTCCACACCTGCGACAGCAACAGCGACCCCAGCAACGAGGAGGTGTCCTCACCCAGGACGCCTTTGGGCAGGCGGGCGATGACCACCCCGCCGCCGTCCAGGTGGGCGCGCAGGTCCAGGCCGCGGTCGGTGGCCGCCAGCAGGTCCCGTGCGAACCCCCGCAACAGAACACTGCGGAGCTTGTTCATCAACGGGGCGATGGCGTGCGACCGTGCCGGCCCGGACTGCTCCTCGAACCACTCCCAGAACCCGCGCAGCACCGGGTCAGTGACGTGGGCGATAGCGCGGGCCCGGAACGAGGCGTTCTCCAGCAGACGGGGGATGTTGGCCAGCCCTGCGTCGGGGGTCCCGGCCAGGGTCAGACACGCCGATCTCAGGATGTCCTCGGTGCGTGGCCCCCAGGAGTCGGCGAAGATCCGCTTGAAGATCCCCGTGATGGTGTCCGCACTGCGCCCCTGGTCGTTGACCGCGAGCGGGTTCAATGCCGGTGGGGGCGCGTTGTCGTCGGGGTCGATGAGCACGACCCTCTCGATCGCCTCCTCGGGCATCCGTGACAGCAGCAGGTTGGACTCGCCCTTGGGTTCGATGAACACCACGCCTCTGTGCTTGCGGATGTCGTCCAGGGCCATGTTCAGCAGCAGTGAGGTCTTGCCGGTACCGGTGCCGCCGATGATGTGGCTGTGGTGGCGGGCGTCGGCCGCGCGCTGGCCGATCACCCGGCTCGGCCCGGCGTCGGAGGTGCCCAGCACCCGGGCATCGATGTCATCACCCGCCAGCCCGGGCGGGGGTGGGACCGGTTTGGCGGGGGCCCGCTCCAAGCCGGGAACGGCCTCGTCCAGCGGCAGGTGCGCCACCGCTGCCAGCTCGGCGACCGAGAGCAGGTCACCGCGACGCAGGAACCGGAGTTCGGCAAGGCGGCCGGCCACCAGGGGGGTGCGTCGGCGCCGGTAGTGGTTGTAGGAGCTGAACGCACTGAACGATCCGGTGATCGCGTGGATGCGTCCGCGCCGCCGCTGCCGCTCGCGCGGGCTGTTGCCCGGGGTGGTGACCAGGTAACGGACCACCGTGTCCAGCCGGGGTCGGGTGCTCTTGGCCAGAATGGCGCGGATCTCCCCGGACACCTCCGGGCGCAGCGCCGCCCACCCAGCCGACCTGCGTCCGCTGCCGGGGGTGAGGGTGTCGAACATCCGCGAGGTCACGCTGTGGGAGGACCGCAGGTTCGCGGCGGCCTGGTTGGCCCGATGCAGGCGCACTCCGGTGACCGGGCGGGCGATGACCTGCACCAGGATCGTCTCCCCTGGCGAGGGGGAGGCGGCGGCACCGATCAGCCCCCGCAAGGGGTCTTCCTCGTGGGAGGTGGCCAGGGGGTAGTGGTCGGGACGGGCCAACCGCAACATCCCGCCCCGGCCCACACCTGAGAAGGACGCGGAGGTGGGGGAGGTGGTGGTCGACGCGCCGGGCCAGGTGGCCTCCACCGCCCGGCTCACCATTCGGGGTGGCAGACCCCCGGGCACCCACACCCGGATGCGTAGTCCGGCCTGGTCGATGATGTACTCCCACGCCACCGGCGGCTGCCCGAACAGGGTGCGTTTCCAAGCGGGGCGCAGCAGGCCGAGCATCTGCGTCCAGAACGCGGTGGCGTGATGGATCTCCGCGGTCGGGGGCGGCAGGATCTCCACCACCTGCGCCCCGCGCGTCCAGTGGTGGTGGCGCACCCACACCAGCAGCCGACCCCCCGCGACCAGCACACCCCAGACCACCGGTACCCACCACCAGGGCAGCACCGCCACACCGACGACCCCGATCAAGGTGGTGAGCACCTCGACCACACCGTCCAGGTCGGAGAGCGCGCTCACAGCCACTCCTCCTCGTCCTCCTCCAGGTCCGAGCCCGGGGGCGCGGACGTGTGCTCGGCGAGCTCGGCGGGGTTGGTGGTGACCAGCGCGTGTTCGGTGTCGCTGGCCACCACCCGGTAGGCCACCCTCAGGTCCGAGCCGCTGCACAGCAGCGCGTCCCCGGGTGAGGCGGTGAGCAGGAACTGGCGTTCACCGTCGGACAGGGAGAAGGCTTGCCCCACCTGGTCGATGGCCTGGGGTGCCTGCCGCATCAGGACCTGGGTGCTGGCATTGGCGATGATCGCCTGCCCGAGGTCGCTGCCGAGCACGTCGGCCGCGTCCTGGGTGGCGACGGTCAGCCCCGTCCAGCGCTTGCGGGCGGCCTTGGCCAGACGGAACAAAAAACGCGCGCCTTCGGACTCCTGCATGAGGGTCCATGCCTCGTCCACGAGGATCAGCCGCGGATGGGTGGGGGCGGCCTCGGCGACCGTCCGCCAGATCGAATCCAGCGCCAGCACGGTGCCCGTGGCTTTCAGCTCGTCGGGCAGTTGGCGCAGACCCCAGGACACCAGGTGCCCTTCCGGGCGGTGGGTGGTCGGCGCGCTGAACAGCTCCGCATAGGAACCGGTGACGAACGGCGCGAGCTGCACAGCCAGATCCTGAGAATGTTCCTCGGGGTCTTCTGCGAGGGTCGTCACCAGGTCTTTCAGTAGCGGTGCGGGCCGGGACCAGGTGTTCTTATCGGCGGTGATCCCGGCGGCCCGGTAGGCGGCCACCACCGCCCGATCCAGCGCCGCCCGCTGCCGGGCGGACAGGGCACCGCCGAGCATCACCCCGAGCAGAGTGTGCAGGAACAGCGCCCGCCTGCTGACGGCGTCGCGCCGTGCACTGCTGTCGACAGCGAGGTCGAGCGGGTTGAGATGGACCCCGGGTGCGCCGAGGCGGATCACGGTGCCGCCCACCGCGGTGGTCAGGCGGGTGTACTCGTCCTCGGGGTCGATGACGGCCGCGGTGACCCCCGCATACAGGGACCGCAGCAGGTCCACCTTGCAGAAGTACGACTTGCCCGCGCCGGACCTGGCCAGGACGACCGAGTTGTAGTTGTCCTGGCCCCACCGGTCCCACACCACCACCCCCGAGGAGGAGGTGTTGAGGCCATAGAGGATCGCCCGCTCGCTGGTCTGCACGGCCAGATCCGGGGACGCGAACGGGTAGGCGGCGGCGAGCGCGGGAGTGTCCATGCTGCGCCGCTGCTCCAGCAGATCCACGCCCACCGGCAAGGATGTGGACACCCACCCTTGGAGCTGGCGGTAGGAGGCGGGCCGGATGTCCACCAGCATGGAGGAACACAGCGTGCGAACGTGGTCGATCTCCTCGGCCAACACCTCTTCGGTAGGGGCGTGCACCACCAGATACAGCCCGACGCGGAAGAGCTTTCCTTCTCCCCTGGCCAGGGAAGCGGCCATCTCCCGGGCGTCCTCGGCGGCGACCTCCGCCTCGAAATCCTCCAGCTTGCCCTTCTCCGCCGTGGTCCGAGAGGAGGCCTCCAAGCGGGACATCTGCTTGCGCAGCCGGTCGGCGGCGGTCTGGGCGGGGATCGGGTCGATGTGCAGCGACACATCCAGCCGGCCCGGGTATGTCAGTAGCGGCTCCAACCACGCCTCACCGACCTCGGCCGGATACCCGGTCACCGTCCACGCCGCACTCACCCCGGAGCCCACACGCAGGTGCCGCACTCCGACCTCGACGTCGACGTCGACGTCGACGCCCATCGGACCAGGGCTGCGACCCGAGCGTGCGTCGGTGGTGTCCTCGGTCTTTTTCCTGGTGAACATCAGCCCTCCGCTCTTCCCTGGCCAGGTCCGGTGATCACGGCATCCGCAGGCGCGAGCCCATCGGGCGGACCGTGGCGGCTGGCGGGGGCGGCGGCCGAGACCAGCACCGCGTACGCCTCCGACCCGGTGAGCGTGCGGGCCCGGGTCCCGGCAGCGGCCAGCACCCGTACCGCGTCCTCGGCACGCCGCCGCACGGTTGCCGCCGCTCGGGAGACGTCACCGACATCGCGCACCACCACCAGGACCTGCCGCCGCAGCAGGGACTGTGAGCGCGCCAGGGCGGCGAGGTGGTCGGCGTGGTCGCGCGCGGCGGCCTCCAACGCCGGATGCGGCAACGCGGGTGCCGCCCGGTCGAGTGCGTCCACCAGCGGATCCAGACGAATCGCCTCGGCGCGGATCACGATCTGCACGGGGCTGGTAAGGGAGTTGAGGTAAGAGGCGAACCCGTTGACCAAGCCCGCCTGTTCGGCGGGGGTGCGCAGGGAGAAACTCACCGTTGTGCACGACACCAGCGCGACGCAGCCGTGCTCGCCCAGGTCCACCACACCGTCATCGCCGATCGCACGGACCGGCAGGTCCCACGGAGACGGGAGCGGCGGGGTGTCGGCGCGAATCCAGGACGGCATCGGGGTCACGTCCCCGATTCCGCTGGCCCGTCGTTTGGGAGAACGGGCGAAGGCCAGGGCGGCGAGCAGCAGCCGGTCCAGACTCAGGCCGTCCCGGTGCACCAGGGCAGCGGCGGTCGCCGCACCCATCACCGGGACGGCGGCCACGGCGATCACCAGCGGATGCACCAGATGCCCCAGACCCTGGTAGGAGGTCCACAGGGCCATCCCGGGGACACCGATGATGACCAGTTGCCTTGCGGTGAGCCCGGCCAGGATCTTGTCTTCGCGTTCCACATCGGCGGGCATGCGCACACGCGCCATCACGACCTCCGTCTGGGGTGGTTCGGGGGTGGGGGATCGAACAGGGCAGGCTGCACCGGACGCCTGCGGGGCGGCGGTAGGCGGCGGGCCTGCGGCAGCGGCTCTTGCCGCGGCACCGGCTCACGCCACTGCGGCAACGCGTCCTGTTGCCACCGCACCGGTCGGGTCGGGGACAGCGGGGGCTGGAAGTAGCGGCGCCGCTCCCGCAACCGGGCCTGGACGGGGCGGTCGATCTGCCGGTCGATCCCCGGCAACGCCTCCTGCCGGTAGGGGAGGTTGCCGTCGAAGTTCGGCAACTCCGGCTGCACCCACACCCGGCGGGGACGAGGCGGGGCCGGTGGCGCAGGTGCGGGGGCGGTTCCCGCACGCCCAGTGGCCGTTGAGGCGGTGCGGCCGGTTCTGGTGGTGCGTGCTGCGGCCATGGCCTTGCCGATGTTGCGGAAGACCAGGAGCGCGGCCACGGTCTTGACCGCGCGGACCGCCGGGGAGGCCTGGAGGTTGAACACCTGCTTGAACGCCCAGAACGGGATTCTGATCAGCACATACAGGCACACGATCAGCAGCAGGACATCAAGGATGTTCCCGGCCCCTTGGGCCAGGTCGCCCAAGGCGCTCTCGCGCCCCAGGAACACGGTGACCATGATCCGCAGCACCAGCGCCTGACCGATCTGGACCACCAGCAGCGCGCCCATGGACCGCCACCACATACGGGCGACACCATCGGTCTGGGGCAGGGCGTGGCAGGCCAGCGCGAGCGGGGCCACCGCGGTCAGCAGCCACCACAGCAGGATCCTCAGCAGCAGCGCGAGCACGAAGAAGAACCACAGCAACGACGCGACGAGCATCATCAACACGATGGTCAGCAGCTCGCCGACGGGGTTGCCCAGGACCCGACCCACGGTCGCGGAGAGGTTCTCCACCGTCACGGCCCCGTCCATCATGTTCACCGAGATGCCGTTGCCCAGCTCCCGCATCAGACCGGCGAGCAGATAGGAGGCGTTCGCGGCGACGAACCCCAACACCAGACGGGGAAGGGTCTCCCTCAGAGCGGTGGAGGTCTGGACGGTCTGGTAGCTCATCACCAGCACCCCGGCGGCGACCACCGCGAGCACGTACAGCGAATTCGCCACCGTCTGGGAGGTCTCCCACGCCTGCCGCACCCCGTCGGTGGGCGGGGGCGTGAACAACGCAGGAAACACCGCCAGCTCCAGGGCGGTGTTGATCAGGTCGGCGATCAGACCGACCACCCACAGGTACACCCCGACGGTGATGCGGCAGGAGTAGTCGACCAGCCCGCACTCCTGCGGGTCGGTGGGCGGAGGATCAGCAGGGGGAACCGCTTCCACCGGCACCACGGAGGCCTGCGCCGAGACAGTGGTGACCGCCAGCACCACCACGACCACGAGGACGGGCACACCGACCCGGAGCGAGGTCACGACAGCCCCACGAACCCGCGCAGGATCTCCACCAGGATCGGGGCGAGCACGGCGACCAGGTACCCCAGGGCCGAATACTTCAGGGTGTCCTTGGCCTTGTTGACCTCGCCCGGGTCACCGCCGGCCAGCAAATAGCGCAACCCGCCGACGGTGAGCAGCAGGGTCGCGAACGCCACCAGCAATCCGACGATCCAGTTGCGGATGTTGGTGATGACGGTGTCCAGATCGGTGACACCGGGGTCGGTCTCCTGCGCCCACACGGGCAGGTCGGCGCCCAGGACGACCGTCCCCACGACGGCCACCAGCACAACGGGCACCACGCCCTTTTTCAGGGTCTTCATGACCTCCGCCTCGAAATCGGTGAGGACCCACAGAAAAACCCCGAGCATGCCGATTAAGAGGCCGGAGCGAAGGGCCGAACCCCTCCCTTCTCAAAGGTTGTACCGACGGCGATCGACACGACCTTCGCTCCGGCTCGGGTGATTCCACTGCGGGTAAGGAGGAACCCTCCTCACCCTTCAAGAGGAATTCAGGACCCGAAATCGCTCATCGGACCGGAGAAATCCCCGGACCGCAGAGCAGGGACGAGCCTGTCCTCCGCCGCCTTCCGCCACCGCCGCGCGGTGATGTAGGACAGCCCCATCTCCTGGGCCACCTGCATCAACGCCGTGCGCTCCAGCCGCGTGCGGGCGATCAGCTCGGCCTCGGCGGGCGAGAGCACACCCGAGGCCACGGCATCGGCCAGCACACTGACCGGACCCCTGCCACCCGCATCCACCACACCGAGGGACAACGAAGCGGGGACAGTGACATGACGGCGGGCATCGCGCGCGTGCAGGTACCCCCACCGGTTGGCGGTCCCGGAGGCCGCCGACCACAACCGCTCACCGACCCCGCCCACCCCGGCAGGCAAAGAGCGGACCAGCTCCAGCACCGCGGTGATCATCTCCGCCTCCACATCGGCCCTGTGCGCGGTCGGCACCCGCGCATACCGCGAGCACGCCACCACCATCCGCGGCAACACCGCACCCACCGCGAGCACCGTCCAGGCCGCCTCCCCCGCCCGGGAGAGAGCGAACACCCGGTGCCACAACGGGTCGGCGACCTCCTGCGGCGCGTGCCGGAGCAGATCGACCACCTGCGCGGCCTTCAACCGGCCGTCTCCCCTCGGCTCCGGCGGCACCAGCACCGGCTGTCCCGGATCCGTGGTGAGCGACTCCACCGATGTGCGCAACACCTCGAAAGGGCCGTTCTCGCGCTCCATGAAAGGACTCCCTTCGGTTTTGGGAGTTCCATGGAGCACAACGCGATCCGCAGAAAATGAGCAGGGGAAAACCACGCCCCGGAAGCAGAAGAACCGGCGTATGAAGCTGCGGACGAACGAATTCTGGTCTCCCCGTGTGCGGGCACAGCGAACGCAGCGCGTACGCGGCGATGAGCGAAATCGGCCCTCTCAGTCCTCTTGAAGGGTGAGGCGTTCGACACCGGCCGACATCGACATGAGACCACCACGCCCGCGGCTACTGATCTTTGATTATGCGGTTGACGGAAACGGTGAGGGTTCCAAGCCGACCGACTCGATGAACCCCCGCAGCAGATCGGTGCGCTTGCGCACCAGACGCAGATGCGCGTTGATCACCTGCTCCAAATCCTCCAGACTCCGGAAC
>NZ_JBJJBV010000221.1:0-13140 GCF_045446735.1 Nocardiopsis protaetiae | reverse complement strand
CCCTGTTCATGCCTTGGCTCTCGGCCTCGGCTCCCGAGGGGAGAGAGCCGGGTCAGTCGACGAGGCGGATGACGCCGTAGTTGAAGCCCTTGCGGCGGTAGACGACGCTCGGCGCGTCCTTGACCTCGTCGTGGAAGAGGAAGAAGTCGTGGCCGACGAGCTCCATCTCCATCAGGGCCTGGTCGATGCTCATGGGCTTGGCCTGGTGGGACTTCTCCCGGACGATGAGGGGTGCCTCCCCCTGGGTGTCGAGTTCGACGAACTCGTCGGAGAAGCGGGCCTGCCCGGTGTCGGACCCCACCTCCTCGTCGGAGCTGCGGCGGGCCGGGGGCGCCTGCACGATCGTGTCCTCCGGGGGCAGGTCACCGGGCAGGTGCGCGGTGGCCGAGGAGACGGAGACGGGGGCCCGGGTGCCCCGGTGCACCTTGCGGCGGTCGGCGGCCTTGCGCAGGCGCGCCTCGATCTTGTCGATGGCCATGTCCAGGGCGCCGTGCCGGTCCACCGCGGCGGCCTCGCTGCGAACGACGGGGCCGTTGCCGTTGGAGCGGATGGTGAGTTCGACGCGTTCCTTCACGTCGGCGAGCTTGGGATTGCGCTCCGTGGACACCTCCACATCGACGGTCATGCCCTTCTTCTCCCACTTGGAGAGCCTGTCGAGCTTGTTCTCGACGTGCTGTCGGAACTTGTCGCTCACACCGGTGCGTCGACCCTTGACGATGATGTCCATAGGACCCCCTTCATCGCGTGGCCGTCGAGAAGGCGACGGCCAGGCTGGCTTCTGCACCTTCCGTCGTTCGGGGGACGGAAGGGTCTCGCTCGGTCAGCCCCCTTCTGCGAGTGATCCGGTTCTGCGCGGATCACGTCTCGGTTGAAAGTGCGTATACCCACCGGGGACACGGTCATCACCCGTCCCACGCACATGATCGTCGGGACCTCTGAACTGGGGAAAGGGACTTTCGTCGCGACCAGGGGGAAATCAACCCGTGAGGGGATCCCCGGGGGCTCGCCCATGGCGAGGCCCCCGATGGGATGCCACCCGTCCGGCCGACCTGGTCTTCGTCCCCACATCCGCCTGCTGAGAGTTTCGCCGCTCTTATCCGCGACTACTGCTCTTCTCCCTGTCGTGAGGGACATCGGGACCCTCCGCGGGGCAGGGCTTACCTCTAAGGCGCACCGTGATCGGTCGACGAAAAGTCGCCTTACGTGGGCCGTTTCGCCTGCGCCTGGCATCGGCTTGCCGGAGGAGTGCCCTGGTCTTCCCAGGGACACCGAAACTCCGACGCAACCACGGACCCGGACGGGTGCCATACGGTGACCGTAACCTGTCCTGGCGAGGATGTCAGGTGGGGACCCCGGCCCCAAGCCCCGGAAAACCACCGCGAACCCCTGTACACAAGGACTTTTCATGGTTTCGAGGGTGTTCGTAAAACCTTCTCCTCACCTCCGGGACAGGGTCTCGTTCCCCTTCGTCGACGCGAGGCGCTCGGCGAGCACCACCGCGCCCGCCACGTGCAGCCCGGCGGACCGCAGCGCACGCGTCGCCTCGGCCAGGGTCGCGCCGGTGGTGACGACGTCGTCGACCACCACGACCCGGCGGCCGGCCGCCCACGCCGGGACGGGGTCCGCGCAGAACGCGCCCGCCCGGTTGGCCAGCCGCTCCCGGCGGCCCAGGCCCGCCTGGCGCCGCACCCGGCCCCGGTAGCGCAGCAGCGGCAGGGGCGTCCCGCCGCGGCGCTCGGCGCAGGCGGCGGCGGTGATCCGGGCCACCGGGGCGCGCGGATCGTGCGGCGGCCCGCGCCCGGGGACCGGCACCAGCAGGGTGTCGGCGCGGACGAGGCCGCTGGCCCCGCAGACCACGGCCAGGCGCTCGCCCCACACCCCGGCCAGCGCGTCGTCGCCCTCCTTGTAGGCGAGCAGCACCCGGCGGTGCAGCCCGGCGTAGGGCCCTGCCGCCCAGACCGGCGGGCACCCCGGGCGCGGCGCGCACCGGTGCGGCCGCCGCGCCAGCCCGTCCCGGCACATCCCGCACAGCGGCGCCGACCCCCCGGCCGGCCCGGCACATCCGGGGCAGGCCCGCGGGAGCAGCAGGTCCAGCAGCGCGCCCCACACCCGCACGAGTGCCCTGACAAGGGCCTTCACACCATCCATGAACCCAGGATCGGCGACCGCCGCCCGCCCCGCCACCCCCTCCCCGAACCTGTGGACAACCCGGGCGGAGGGCGTCAGGCGTCAGGCGTCAGGCGTCAGGCGTCAGGCGTCAGGCGTCAGGCGTCGAGGATCTCGGTGTTCTGGTTGGCGGTGAGCAGCCAGCGGCCGCCCTCCTTGGTCATCACGTACATGGGGCTGCCCTGGTTGCCGATCCGCGCGCCGTCGGGGCCGCGGTAGGTCGCGCGGGCCTTGACCGCGGCGACGTCGGGGCGCAGGAACAGCACGTGCTCCACCTCGTAGAAGACCGTCCCCTCCTGCACGGCGTTCGGCAGGACCTTGCGCGTGAACGCGGCGATCTCGTCCCGGCCGTACAGCCGCCTGCCGTGCGCCGTCGTCCAGATCGCGTCCTCGCGGAACAGGCCGATGAACTCCTCGGGCAGCCTCTCGCGCTGGGAGTGTTCGAGCACGGCGACCACCGCGCGCAGGCGCTCGGTCTCGGTCTCGCGGGTCTTGTCGTCCGGCTGTGTCGTGTCCATGGCCCGAGCATCGAGCCTCAACCAATGTTGAGGTCAACCCCCGGGGCCGACCGATCCGCCCGGGGGGCCGACCGCCGGAGGCCGCCCCCCGGAGGCCACCGGATCAGCCCGGGAAGGTGGGGGAGCTGCCCTCGACGGCGGTCTGCCAGTTCAGGCGGTCGTTGGAGATCCAGATGTTGCCGTCGTCGGTGCCCGCGACCAGGGGCTGGCCCGGGGCGCCGGCGATGGTGACCAGGCCGGTGACGGAGTTCCCCGCGCTGGAGGGCGGGGTGCCGCCGTCCAGGGCGACCAGGAAGACCTGGTCGGTGCCGGCCTCGCGGCGGCCCAGGACCACCAGCTGGTCGGCCGAGCGCCAGGAGATCTCGGTGACCTCCTCCAGCTCCGCGGCCAGGGGCACGAAGTCCTCCACCGAGACGCGGCCGTCCTCGTCGGTGACCACGCGGCCCACCTTGAGCGAGCGCCGCCCGTCCGACTCGGTGACCACGGCGGCGCGGGCGCCGTCGCGGGACACCCGGAAGTGCACCAGGGACTCGTCGCGCAGGTCGCCGACGTCCACCCGGACCACCTCCTCGGCGCCGCGCAGCACCCAGACCGCGGAGGAGCCCGGCTCCGGCGGGGCCGGGTCCGGGAGCGTCTCGGGGTCGGCGGGGGGCTCGGAGGGGTCCGGGTCGGACTCCTCGTCCGGTTCGCCGACCTCCTCGACCACCCACAGGTTCCCGTCGATGTCCCAGGACAGCTCGGTGAAGACGCCGTCGTCGAGGACCTCGGAGACCTCGGCGCCCGCGGCCGCGAAGGAGGTCACGACCGTCCCGCCGCCCATGGTGATGCCCGCGACGGTGCTCTCGTCGATGGAGACCGCGAACCGCTCCAGGAGGACGTCGCCCGCGCCCAGCGGGCCCGGGACGCGTTCGGCGTCGCCGAAGACGTCGGTCTCCCACTCCGAGGCGGACCAGAGCTGCCCCTCGTGGGCGTAGTAGGCGCGCGCCCCCGAGTGCAGGGCGCCCGGGCCGACCCCGTGCCAGAACGAGCTGGCGGGCCGGGGCCGGTCGGCGCTGTCGCCGTCGGCGGCCGCGAACGCCACCTCTTCGCCGTTCACGACCAGGGTGAACTCCTGCACGTCCGGGATCTGGCGCAGCGTCCAGGCGATCTGGGCGCCCAGCCGGAACTCGTCGATGTCGCCGACGCGGTCCAGTTCGACCACGACGCTCTCGGCGTCCGCGTTCACGCCGACCCGGGCCTCGTCGGGGAACTCCGAGCGCACCGCGGGGGCCAGCCAGGAGGTCGGCCCCTCCCCCAGGCGCGCCAGCAGCCGCTCGGCGAGCCGGTCGGTGCTCACCGGCAGGTAGATGGGGTCGGGCACCAGGGCGGTGCCCTCCGGGTTGAAGTAGTACAGGTTGAACGGCCGGTGGGTGCGCTCCACGTCGAGCTGGCTGAGGATCAGGTCGTCGGGCAGGCTCAGGATCCGCCACTCGCCCTCGGGGTCGTCGTTCTCGCGGGCGAGCGTGAACGTCTCGTCCATCAGCGTCCCCGGGGCGCCGGGGCGGTACTTGCCGTCCTCGTCGATGGTGGCGACCAGCGGGGTGCGCATCCGCACGGTGGCGGTGAGCCCGTCCTCGGACACCTCGGTCTCCAGGTCCACGGTGTCCAGGTCGGTGAAGACCTTGACGGAGCCGTCCGGGGACCACGCCCGGCCGGTGTCGGGCAGCATGTAGATGCGGGCCGCCCCGTGGTCCTCCTCGAAGCTGCCCATGTCCTTGAGGAAGCTGCCGACGAGCCCGTCCGGGTTCATGCCGGTCTGCGGGCCCGCGGGCAGCAGCCGTACGTAGCCGCCGTAGGGGTCGGCGCTGCTGTCACCGCCCTCGCCCGGGACCACCGGGCCGGTCATCGGCACGCTGGAGCACGAGGTCAGGAACAGGCAGGACAGCGCGGAGGCGCCGAACAGCAGGAGGTTTCTGCTCACGGGTGGTCCTCTCCCCCCTCACGGGGGTAGGCACGGCCCAGCGAGAACTCCGGGGGTACCAGCGGCAGCGGGGAGCCCCGCAGCTCGGCGCCCGCGTGCCGGGGCAGGGACAGGCGGAACTGGGACCCCTGGCCGGGCATGCCCCACGCCTGGAGCCAACCGCCGTGCAGGGTGGCGTCCTCCTTGGCGATGGACAGGCCCAGTCCGGTGCCCCCCGTGGTGCGCACCCGTGCCGGGTCGGCCCGCCAGAAGCGGTCGAAGCACAGGTGCTCCTCGCCCTCCTTGAGGCCCACGCCGTAGTCGCGCACGGCGACGGCGACGGCGTCGCGGTCGCCCGCGGCGGTGACCACCACGTCGCGGCCCTCGCTGTGCTCGATGGCGTTGACCACCAGGTTGCGCAGGATGCGGTTGATCCGGCGGGGGTCGTACTCGGCGACGCACGGGTCGGCGGGCAGCCGCATGACGACCTTGATGCCGCGCTTCTCGGCGATCTGCTCGGCGTCGCCGACGGCCTTCATGACGGCGTCGCGGATGTCGGAGGGCTCGGTCCCCAGGGTGGCGGCGCCGGCGTCGTGGCGGCTGATCTCCAGCAGGTCGGCGAGCAGCTCCTCGAACCGCTCCACCTGGCTCTGCAACAGCTCCACGGAGCGGCGCATGGCGGGTTCGAGCTCGTCGCGGTCGTCGAAGAGCAGGTCGCCGGCCATCTTGATGGTGGTGAGCGGGGTCCGCAGCTCGTGGGAGACGTCGGAGACGAACTGGCGCTGGAGCTTGGACAGCTCCTCCAGCTCCTGGATCTTCTCCTGGAGGGTCCCGGCCATGTCGTTGAAGGACACGGCCAGGCGTGCCAGGTCGTCCTCGCCCTGGACGGTCATGCGCTCGGACAGGTCGCCCGCGGCCAGCCGCTCGGCGGACTGGGCGGCGGAGCGGACCGGGGAGACGACCTGGCGGGTGACGACGTAGGCGATCAGGCCCAGGAGGATGACCAGCAGTGCGCCGACCAGGACGACGGTGCGCTGGACCAGGTCGAGGATCTCCTGCTCGTGCTGGAGCGGGAAGACGTAGTACAGCTCGTAGGCGTGGGTGAGCTCGGCGCCCACGACCAGGGCGGGCTCCTCGGTGCCCTCGGCCTCGTTCGTGATGCGCGTGTAGGTGTAGTACTGCTGGTCGCCCATGGAGGAGCCGACCTGGGCGATGAGCCGCTCCGGGACGCTGTCGTCGAGCTGCCGGTCCGGGGACTCCTCGCCGACCCAGCCGAGCTCGTCGTCGACGGACGGCAGGATGACGACCCCGTACAGGCCGGTGTCGCCGCTGCGCCCGGCGAGTTCGCTGGCGATGTTGTACATCAGCCGGTCGCGGTCGCCGGTCTCGTTCTCCTGGATCTCGGCGAGCGCGTAGTTGAGCCCGGCGCGGTGGTCGTTGACCGCGGTGGCGATCTTGGCGTCGAGCAGGCCGCTGCGCACCTGGGAGATGAGCACGTAGCCCAGGCCCGCCATGACCAGCAGGGACAGCACCAGGGTCGTAGAGATGACGCGCAGGTGCAGGGAGCGGCGCCAGTTGGTGTGGACGCCGCGGACCAGCGCGCGGGCGGCGCGCTGGGCGAACAGGTAGGCGCGGGTGAGCCCGGAGTCGGTGTCCCGGGCATCACGGCGGCGCCCTCCGGACTCGGATCGTCCGGAGGGCCGGGGCGGCCGCTCCCCTTCGGGGTCGGCCCCCCGCTGCTCCTCGGGTGCGGCTGCGGTCATGGGCGGTGCGCGCGGATCAGGCCGTACCGGCCTTGTAGCCGACACCGCGGACGGTCACGACGACCTCGGGGTGCTCGGGGTCCTTCTCGATCTTGGCGCGCAGGCGCTGCACGTGAACGTTGACCAGGCGGGTGTCGGCGGCGTGGCGGTAGCCCCAGACCTGCTCCAGCAGGACCTCGCGGGTGAACACCTGGCGCGGCTTGCGGGCCAGGGCGACCAGCAGGTCGAACTCCAGCGGGGTGAGGCTGATCTGCTCGCCGTCGCGGCGCACGGCGTGGCCGGCGACGTCGATGGTGATGTCGCCGATCTGGAGCACCTCGGGCGCGGGCTCCTCGGTGCGGCGCAGGCGCACGCGGATGCGGGCGACGAGCTCCTTGGGCTTGAACGGCTTGACGATGTAGTCGTCGGCGCCCGACTCCAGGCCCAGGACGACGTCGATGGTGTCGCTCTTGGCGGTGAGCATGACGATCGGAACCCCGGACTCGGCGCGGATCTGGCGGCACACGTCGATGCCGTCGGCGCCGGGGAGCATCAGGTCGAGGAGGACCAGGTCGGGCTTGGTCTCGCGGAAGGCCTCCAGTGCCTTGTCGCCGTCGTGGACGAACGAGGGCTCGAAGCCTTCGCCGCGCAGCACGATGCCGAGCATCTCGGCGAGGGCGAGGTCATCGTCGACAACCAGTACACGTCCCTTCATCGGTGTGTCCGGCGCCGGGCGTCGGTCCCACCCGGTGGGGCGGGGTTCGCGGCGCCTACTCCTCTCTCCTCGAACAACTCGAACGTCGTCGGTACGGTCTCTGGTGCGCCGTCACCGACCGACGCGGGGAACCGTCATTCTCCCCCCACCTTGCCATCTCCTGGGGCGGCGGGAAGCGCGGTCGGTGTCTTTGGGGCCTTCCGGGGCCGTTTTCGGCCACTTCGGGTGTCCTCCCTGGCCGGGAAGGGTGATGGTGCCCTTGATAACACCCGACTGGTTGGTAACAGAAAGCATACAAAAGGAATGAAGTGCGTCGGTTGCCCCTGAAGGTACCCGGACCACGCCCGACTTCGGGGGAACCGGCCGGTAGGTTGTTCTCCGAGACGTGAATTGCGGAACCCGGTCCGCTTGCGCAGCGTAACCGAACCTCACGGAGGGCGGGGGCAGATGACCCAGGAGGACGACCACCGGAGCCCGTCGGGGGAGACCCCGCAGGCGCCCGCCGACGGTGGATCGCCCGTGTCCGGCGCCCAGGAGGGGGCCGGGAGCGCGGAGTCCTGGGCCGCGCCGGGAGGGGCCGACACCCCCGGGGGCGGTGCGCCCGCCGGGTTCGCCGCTCCGGGTTCGGGAGAGCCCGCGGGCCGGACGGCCCAGGACCACCAGGCACCCCAGGTCCCGCAAGCTCCCGGGTACGGGCCGCAGGCCCCCGGGGCGGCGGCTCCCGGGTTCGCCGCGCCCGGGTACGGACCGCCGCAGGGGCAGGGCCAGTGGCAGACCGGCCCGCAGCCGGGCCCGCAGTCAGGTCCGAACACCGGCCAGTGGCAGGCCGCGCAGTGGCAGGCGGCCCCCGGCCAGTACCCGCAGGGCCAGTACCCCCAGCAGCCGGGATACGGCCACCCCGGCTACCGGCAGATCCCGCAGGCGGCCAAGCCCGGCGTGGTGGCGCTGCGCCCGATGACCCTCGGGGACATCCTCAACGGCGCGTTCACGCTCATCCGCCGCAACCCCAAGACCATGGTCGGCCTGTCGCTGATCATCATGGCCGTCGCGTCCATCGTCACCGCCGCTGCCTCCACCTGGTACACGGACGGCTACATCGACTGGCTCGACCAGTCGCTGATGGACCCGTACGCCGTCGACCCCGACGTCCCGATCTTCCCCGGCTCGCCCCTGGCCTTCGGTCTGACCATGGTCGGCGAGCTCATCGGTTATCTCGGCGGCTCGATCCTGGTGGGCCTGCTCGCCACGACGGTGGGCATGGCCGTCCTCGGGTACCGGCTGACCCCGGCCCAGGCCTGGGCCGGTGCCAAGAGCCGGTTCGGCGCGGTCATCGGACTCGCCCTCATCCAGCTCGTCATCATGACGGTCCTGTGGACCGCCTTCATGGTGGTGGTGTTCGGGGCGATCTTCCTCGGTGCGCTCGCGGGCGTCGCCTCCAATGTCTGGGTCGGACTCCTCGTGGGCGCGGTCTCCTTCATCGGCGGCCTCGCGGTCGTCTTCGCCCCGTTCCTGTGGATCTGGATCCGGCTCTACTACGCCCTGCCGATCGTGGTCCTTGAGCGGCTGGGGCCGTTCCAGGCCATGGCCCGCTCCTGGCGGTTGTCCCAGGGCCACTGGTGGCGCACCTTCGGCGTCTGGGCGCTGACCGGGGTCCTGCTCTTCTTCGTGAGCAGCATCCTGGCCACACCGCTCGGCATCGCCTCCGGCGTTTTCACCTTCATCGACCCGGAGGCGGGCTGGACGCTCGTGGCCGCGGGCGCCGTCACCTACCTGGGCACTGTCATCGCCGCCGCGATCACCCAGCCCTTCCGGGTGGGCGTCAACACCCTCCTCTACGTCGACCTGCGGATGCGGCGCGAGGGCCTGGACCTGAAGCTGCACACCGCGGCCCTGTCCGGCCAGGAGGTCGGCCCGGAGATCTACCTGCCGGAGCAGCGGGCGTGACCGCGCCGTTCGCGGCCGTCCTGGAGGTGACCGGGAACGAGGGACGGCGCCGCGCCATCGAGGAGCTGAGCGACCCGGTGTACGGGGAGCAGGAGCCGTCCCTGTGGGACCGCTTCTGGGAGTGGCTCTCCAACCTGGAGGTCCCCGCCCCGGGGGTCGGCGGCGGGTGGGTCACCGTGATCGTGCTCGTCGTGGTCGCCCTGCTGGTGCTCTGGCTGGTCCTGTGGCTGCGCCCCTCCCGGAGCCGCCGGGCCGAGGGCTCCGTCCACCGGGCCGCGCCCCGGTCGGCGGCCGACCACCGCGCGGCCGCGCGGGCCCATGAGGAGGCCGGGGAGTACACGGCCGCCGTCACCGAGCGGATGCGCGCGATCAGCGTCGACCTGGAGGACCGCACGATCATCTCCCCGCGCGCCGGGCGCACCGCCACCGAGCTGGCCGCCGAGGCCGCCGCGGCCCTGCCCGGCGAGGCCGCGGGGCTGCGCGAGGGCGCCCGCCTGTTCAACGACGTCGTCTACGGCGACCGCACGGCGACCGCCGACACCGCCCGGACGCTGCGCGAACTCGACGAGCGCCTGAGCGCGGCCCGTCCGGCCCTGGACCCCGAGGAGGCGCGCGGATGACCGTCCACTCCCCCGAGGCCCCCGCGTCCCCCGCACCCCCCGCCGACCCGGCCGCTTCCACCAGCGCTCTCCCCGGGTCGGCCGGCCGCCGCCTCTGGCGGGCCGCCCGCTTCCCCACGATCCTGGCCGCCGGGCTCATCGTGCTGTCGGTGCTGATGTCGCTGGGCGGCGAGCCGTTCCCCACCGGCCACCTGGAGCCCGGCAGCGTCGCCCCCGACGGCACCCGCGCCCTGGTCAACGTGCTGGGCGAGGACCGCGACGTCGAGGTGGTCCGCACCTCCGGCGACGCCGCCGACGCGGTCGGGGCGGCCTCCGGCGACGCGGTCCTGGTCGTGTTCCTGGACCACCGGCTGCTGCCCGAGGAGCTCGACCGGCTGGCCGCCCTGGACGCGGACACCGTGCTGGTGCGCCCCTCGGTGCGGTCGCTGGAGGCGTTCGCCCCCGGCGTGGAGATGACCGGCCGCGAGCTGCCCCGCGACCTCCTGGAACGGCCGCTGGAGCCGCGCTGCGACCTGCCCGCCGCCACCGCCGCGGGCCGCTCCTACGTGCACGGCGAGCTGTACACCGCCGGTCCCGGGGTCGACGCCGTGGGCTGCTACCCGGACGGTTCCGGCGACGCCCTGGTCCAGGTGGCCGAGGGCGGCACGACCACCACCGTGCTGGGCAACGGGAACCCGTGGACCAACCGGCTGCTGGACGAGGGCGGCAACGCCGCCCTGGCGCTCAACCTGATGGACGCCGGAACCGTGGTGTGGCTGCGCCCCGACCCGCCCCGGCAGGAGGGCTCGGCGTCCCTGACCGAGCTGCTGCCCGCCGGGGTGCGCTGGTCCCCGCTGCCGCTGGCGGCGGGCCTGGTGCTGCTCGTGGTGTGGCAGGGCCGGCGCATGGGCGCGCTGGTGCCCGAGTCCCTGCCGGTGGTGGTGCGCGCCTCGGAGACCACCGAGGGCCGGGCCGCCCTGTACCGTTCCCGCGTGGCGCGCGACCGGGTGGTCGGCGCGCTGCGCACGGGTTTCCTGGACCGGCACGCCGCCCGGCTGGGGCTGGGGCCCGACGCCCCGCCCGACGCGGTGATCGCGGCGGTCGCCCAGCGCACCGGGGACGACCCGGCCGTCGTGGGCGCCCTGCTGTACCCGTCCGGGGCGGACCCGTACGTGATCGACGACGAAGGCCTGCTGCGGCTGGCCGCCGAGCTGGACGAGCGGTCGCGGAGACTGCGGTGACCGGCCCGGCAGAGAGTTCCCGACAGAGCGAGAGAGGTGGACGGCACGTGAGCGCCTTCACACACGAGGCACCGCCCTCGGCCGATGAGGCGCGGCAGGCCCTGGTCGCCCTGCGGCGCGAGGTGGCCAAGGCGGTCGTTGGCCAGGACGAGACGGTGACCGCCCTGGTCGTGGCGCTGCTGTGCCGCGGCCACGTGCTGCTGGAGGGTGTGCCCGGTGTCGCCAAGACGCTGCTGGTGCGCACCGTGTCGGCGGCCCTGTCGCTGGACCACAAGCGGGTGCAGTTCACCCCCGACCTGATGCCCGGCGACGTGACGGGGTCGCTGGTGTACGACCAGCACACCGCCAAGTTCGAGTTCCTCAAGGGCCCGGTGTTCACCAACCTGCTGCTGGCCGACGAGATCAACCGGACCCCGCCCAAGACCCAGGCCTCGCTGCTGGAGGCCATGGAGGAGCGGCAGGTGACGGTGGAGGGCCGCCCGATGGCGCTGCCCGACCCGTTCCTGGTGGCCGCCACCCAGAACCCGGTGGAGTACGAGGGCACCTACCCGCTGCCCGAGGCGCAGCTGGACCGTTTCCTGCTCAAGGTGACGGTGCCGCTGCCGCCGCGGGAGGCCGAGGTGGAGATCCTGGGCCGCCACGCCGCCGGGTTCGACCCCGGCGATCTGAGTGCCGCGGGGGTGACCGCAGTGGCGGGCGCCGCCGACCTGCACGCGGCCCGCCGGGCCGTGGAGACCGTGCGGGTGGCCCCCGAGGTGCTCGGGTACATCGTGGACCTGTGCCGGGCCACCCGGCAGTCGCCGTCGCTCCAGCTGGGCGCCTCCCCGCGCGGCGCGACCGCGCTGATGCGCACCGCCCGGGCGTGGGCGTGGCTGTCGGGCCGCGACTACGTGACCCCCGACGACGTGAAGGCGCTGGCCAAGGGCACCCTGCGGCACCGGATCTCGCTGCGGCCGGAGGCGGAGCTGGAGGGCGCGACCACCGACGGGATCCTGGAGGGTGTGCTGTCCTCCGTCCCGGTGCCGCGCTGATGGTGGTCACCGGCCGGGCGGTCCTGCTCGCGGGGGTGCTGACGGTCGCCGTGGCGTTCTCCGGGTCCCTGGGCCCGTGGGCGGCCGCGGCCGCCGTCGCCGTCCTGGTGGTGCTGGTCGTCCTCGACGTGCTGCTGGCGGCGAGCCCCAGGGCGCTGCGGCTGTCCCGGGCGGGCGACACCTCGCTGCGGCTGGGCGACACCGCCGCCGTGGAGGTGACCGTCGCCAACCCGACGCGGCGCCGCCTGCGCGGGACCGTGCGCGACGCCTGGCCGCCGAGCGCGAACGTCGAACCGCGCGTACGGCCGCTGCGGGTGGACGCGGGCGAACGGCGCCGGGTGGGCACCACGCTCACCCCGACCCGGCGGGGCGACGCCCGCGCCGCCGGGGTGACCGTGCGCAGCCTGGGCCCGCTGCGGCTGGCCGGGCGCCAGCGCACCCTGTCCGCGCCGTGGACGGTGCGGGTGCTGCCGCCGTTCCACAGCCGCCGCCACCTGCCCGGAAAGCTGTCGCGGCTGCGGGAGCTGGAGGGGCAGCACACGGCGATGGTGCGCGGCCAGGGCAGCGAGTTCGACTCGCTGCGCGACTACGTGCCCGGCGACGACGTGCGGTCCATCGACTGGCGGGCCAGCGCCCGCAACGACGGGGTGGTGGTGCGCACCTGGCGCCCCGAGCGGGACCGGCGCATCCTCATCGTGCTGGACACCGGGCGCACCTCCGCGGGCCGGGTCGGCGACACCCCGCGCCTGGACCACGCCATGGACGCGGCGCTGCTGCTGGCCGCGCTGGCGGGCAAGGCGGGCGACCGGGTGGACTTCCTGGCCTACGACCGCCGGGTGCGGGCGCAGGTCAAGGCGGCCGGCAAGGGCAGCCAGGTGCACCGGATCGTGGAGGCGATGGCCCCGCTGGAGGCGGAGCTGCTGGAGTCCGACCCGGCGGGCATGGCGAGCGCGATCCTCACCGCCCAGGGCCGGGCGCGCTCCCTGGTGGTGCTGCTCACCGACCTCAACGCGGCGGCGCTGGAGGAGGGGCTGCTGCCCCGGGTCGCGGCGCTGACCGCGCGGCACCTGCTGCTGGTCGCGGCCGTGCAGGACCCGGCGGTGACGGCGATGGCGGCCGGGCGCGACGACTCCGCGGCGGTGTACCGGGCGGCCGCCGCCGAACGCACCCTGGCCGAGCGGCGCCGGGTGACGGCGGAGCTGCGCCGGTTCGGGGTGGAGGTCGTGGACGCCGAACCCGAGCACA
>NZ_JBJJBV010000220.1:0-11691 GCF_045446735.1 Nocardiopsis protaetiae | reverse complement strand
GACAGCGGCGGCGGGGGCGGCGGCGACTGACCCGCCCTCACCCACGCGGCGCGGCCACCCCGGCCGCGCCGCCCGCATGTCCGCCCCACACGTGAGCCCCTGAGGGCACTTCAGCCCCACCACACCCACACCGCTCAGCAGACGCACACGCACCACGCCTACCCTCAGAGCAGGGCATGCCGGAAGCACGTCAGCCTCGCTCACGCCTCCCGACGGCCTCGGGCGGACGACCCCGCACGTAGACCGGATTCAACGGAACCGGGCACATGTCCGCCCCGCTGCGGGCACCCGGGCGTATCCCAGCGGCCGGGGCGGCGGACGGCATGCGGCACGGCCGGGCGTCGTGGGGCGTCCGGCCGTGCGGGTGCGTCGGTGTGCGGCTGTCGGGGCGGGGGTCAGCCGGCCTGGCGCTTCTCCAGCGCCTCCATGGCGGCGACCGCGGTGGCCACCGTCTGGTGGACGGGGACCTGGCGGTGCAGGCCGACCAGGCGGACGACCTTGGTGACGCGTTCGTTGAGGGCCGCCAGCGCCAGCGCCCCGTCCCGCTCGCGGACGGTGCGATAGGCGTTGATGATGACGTTGAGGCCGCTCGAATCCATGAAGTCGAGCCCCGACATGTCCAGGATCAGCCACGGGCCGTGGGCGTCGATCGCGGACCGGACGTGCTCTTGGAGGTCGTTGGTGGTCGCGATGTCGAGCTCGCCCTCGATCGCGACGATGACGCTGCGGCTTTCCACCCTTGTGCTCAGTCCGAGCCTGTGCACGTTCACTCCTCCCGACCCCTCGTTGAGAAGGCGAGGGGTCCCTTCGCTTAACCATACGCAGGCGCGCGGCCCGCGCCCATCGGAGCTCCGCCCCCACTCCCACGGGGTCGGCCCACCGAGGAGGGAAGCGCTTGCGCGTCCGCGTGTCCGGTAAGTCGTTGGACACACACGGTATAAGCCAAGCGGGCGTTCGGGAATGCCATCTCGAAAGAAATTTTCGCCTCGGGGGCACGAACCCAGTACACCCCGCCCGAAATCACCCGTTGACTCTGGGTCATTTCACGATATGAGACCCGTTGTCCTGGGAAGTCCCGGAGTCCGAATCCGCGGATGTCCCCTCGGCCGCCTCCGCCGGGTCCGCCGGTGGCGGCGCGTCCCGCTCGCTGTCACTCTGAGTGAACATCGCGAGGAGCTCTCCCGCCGCGAGCGTGGCCGTGGTGTCCCCCACACGCACCTCGCGTTCCAGCTCCGGGATGCGCGCGCCCACCTGCGGGTGCCGCAGGAACGCGTCCATCAACCGGTCGCGGACCTGGTCCCACATCCAGCTGACCCGCTGCCCGCTGCGGCGTTCGGCCAGCGCCCCGTCGTCCTCCAGCACCTTGCGGTGCTCGCGCACCGTGTCCCACAGCTCGCCCAGTCCCTCACCGGTGAGCCCACTGCACGTGAGCACCGGCGGCCGCCAGTTCGGGTGCACCGGCTGGAGCAGGCGCAGCGCCCGCGACAGTTCCCGGGCGGCCTTGCGGGCGTCGTCGGCGTGCGGGCCGTCGGCCTTGTTGACGGCGACCACGTCCACCAGTTCCAGCACGCCCTTCTTGATTCCCTGGAGCTGGTCGCCGGTGCGGGCCAGGGTGAGGAACAGGAAGCAGTCGACCATCGCGGCGACCGTCACCTCGGACTGGCCCACCCCCACGGTCTCCACCAGCACCACGTCGAACCCGGCCGCCTCCATGAGCAGCATGGTCTCCCGGGTCGCCCGCGCCACCCCGCCCAGGGTCCCGGCGGTCGGCGAGGGGCGGATGAACGCGTTGGGGTCCACCGCCAGGCGCGCCATCCGGGTCTTGTCGCCCAGGATGCTGCCGCCCGTGCGGGTGGAGGAGGGGTCCACGGCCAGCACCGCGACCTTGTGCCCCTCCCCGGTCAGCCGGGTGCCCAGCGCGTCGATGAACGTGGACTTGCCCACCCCCGGCACGCCGGTGATGCCCACCCGGTGGGCGCCGCCGGTGTGCGGGAGCAGGCGCACCAGCAGTTCCTGGGCGTCGCGGGCGTGGTCGGGGCGGCGCGACTCCACCAGGGTGATCGCCCGCGCCAGGGTGGGCCGGTGCCCGGCCAGCACGCCTTCGGCCAGTGCGGCCACGTCCACCGGCCTGCGCCGTCGCGTCCGCTGCACGCCCGCCTCCTCGTCTGTCGTCGTCATCGCACCCCGTGGCCGGGGTGTCCGCGCCGCCTCCGCGGTCGGCGGTCACCGGGCGGCCGGTCGTCGGCGCGGTGCTCGCCGCCCGCCGGTTCCGGGTCCCGCCGCCGGGGCGGCCGGTCGTCGGTCCGGTTCCCGTCTCCCATCACCACCGTGCCCCGTGGCCGGGCGGCCGCACCGCCCGCGGTCGGCCGTGGCCGCGGAGGCCGGTCGCCGACCACCCCCGGAACGGCGCTCACGCCTGGTCCAGCCGGGCCTCCAGCTGGTCGAGCAGGTCGATGGCCGCCTCGGCGATGACCGTACCCGGCGGGAAGATCGCCGCGGCGCCTGCCTCGCGCAGGGCGTCGAAGTCCTGCGGCGGGATGACGCCGCCGACCACGATCATGATGTCCTCGCGGTCCAGCTTCGCCAGTTCCTCCCGCAGCGCCGGCACCAGGGTGAGGTGCCCCGCCGCCAGCGACGACACCCCCACCACGTGCACGTCGGCCTCGACCGCCTGGGCGGCGACCTCCTCCGGGGTCTGGAACAGCGGGCCCACGTCCACGTCGAAGCCCAGGTCCGCGAACGCCGTCGCGATGACCTTCTGGCCGCGGTCGTGGCCGTCCTGGCCCATCTTCGCCACGAGGATGCGGGGGCGGCGCCCCTCGTCCTCGGTGAACTCCTCCACCCGGCGGGTCACGCGCTCCATGGCCCCCGCCGCGTCGGCGCTGCCCGCCGCCTCGTCCCGGTACACACCCCGGATGGTACGGATCTGCCCGGAGTGGCGGCCGAAGACCTTCTCCATTGCGTCGGAGATCTCGCCGACGGTGGCCTTGGCGCGGGCCGCGTTCACGGCCGCCGCCAGCAGGTTGTCGGTGAGGTCCGCGTCGGCCCTGGACTCGCGCCCGGCCGCGGCGGTGAGGACGTCCAGGGCGGCGCGCACCGCGCCCTCGTCGCGTTCGGCGCGCAGGCGGCGCAGCTTGTCCAGCTGGCTGGCGCGCACCTTGGAGTTCTCGACCTTGAGGACGTCGATGGCCTGTTCGCTGTCGGGCCGGTACTTGTTGACGCCGATGACGGGCTGGCGCCCGGAGTCGATGCGCGCCTGGGTTCGGGCGGCCGCCTCCTCGATGCGCATCTTGGGCAGCCCGGCGTCGATGGCGGCGGCCATGCCGCCCGCCTTCTCGACCTCCACGATGTGGTCCCAGGCCTTGGCGGCCAGCTCCTGGGTGAGGCGTTCCACGTAGTAGCTGCCGCCCCACGGGTCGACCGACCGGGTGGTGCCGGACTCCTGCTGGAGCAGCAGCTGGGTGTTGCGGGCGATGCGCGCCGAGAAGTCGGTGGGCAGCGCCAGCGCCTCGTCGAGGGCGTTGGTGTGCAGCGACTGGGTGTGCCCCTGGGTGGCGGCCATCGCCTCCACGCAGGTGCGGGCCACGTTGTTGAACACGTCCTGGGCGGTGAGCGACCAGCCGGAGGTCTGGGAGTGGGTGCGCAGGCTCAGCGACTTGTCCTTGGCCGCGCCCAGGTCCTTGACCAGCCGCGCCCACAGCAGGCGGGCGGCGCGCAGCTTGGCGACCTCCATGAAGAAGTTCATGCCGATCGCCCAGAAGAACGACAGCCGCGGCGCGAACACGTCCACGTCCAGCCCGGAGCGCTGGCCCGCCCGGATGTACTCCACGCCGTCGGCGAGGGTGTAGGCGAGTTCGAGGTCGGCGGTGGCCCCCGCCTCCTGCATGTGGTAGCCGGAGATGGAGATGGAGTTGAACCGCGGCATCCGCTGCGAGGTGTACGCGAAGATGTCGGAGATGATCCGCATCGACGGCCGCGGCGGGTAGATGTAGGTGTTCCGGACCATGAACTCCTTGAGGATGTCGTTCTGGATGGTCCCGGACAGCTTCTCCGGCGGAACGCCCTGCTCCTCGGCGGCGACGATGTACAGCGCCAGGACCGGCAGGACGGCGCCGTTCATGGTCATCGACACGCTCATTTTGTCGAGCGGGATGCCGTCGAACAGCTGGCGCATGTCGTAGATGGAGTCGATGGCCACGCCCGCCATGCCGACGTCGCCCGCCACGCGGGGGTGGTCGGAGTCGTAGCCGCGGTGGGTGGCCAGGTCGAAGGCGACCGACAGGCCCTTCTGCCCGGCCGCGAGGTTGCGGCGGTAGAAGGCGTTGGACTCCTCCGCCGTGGAGAAGCCCGCGTACTGGCGGATGGTCCACGGCTGGTTGACGTACATGGTCGGGTAGGGGCCGCGCAGGTACGGGGGGATGCCGGGCAGGCCGTCGACGAAGTCCAGGCCCGCGCGGTCGGCCGGGGTGTAGAGCGGTTTGACGGCGATGCCCTCGGGGGTCTCCCACTCCAGGGCGTCGGGGGCCTTGCCGGTGGCGGCCTCGACGGCGGCGGCCCAGCGGGTGTCGGCGGCCGCGCCGGTACCGGTGTCAGAGGGCTCCGGCTCGCCGGGGGCCACGGTGGACAGGTCGGGGATCATGCTCGCTCCCCCTTCGGGGCCGGCTTCGGGGCCGTCAGGTCGACCAGTTCGGTGAGGAGGGCGACGGCGTCGCACCCCTGGTAGAGGAAGGCGTCCGCGTCGAGGTCGCGCGGGGCGCCCGCCAGGAGGACGCGTTCGGCGCCCGCGGCCCTGAGGGCCCCGACGGCGGACGCGGCGTGTTCGGCGTAGACCTTGTCGGAGGAGCACAGGACGGCCACCCGCAGGCCGGACTCGGTGAAGGCGCGGGCGGCGTCGGCGGCGTCCTCCAGCGGCCCCGGCAGGTGGGCGGCGATCCCGCCCGCGGCCAGCAGGTTGGCGGCGAACGTGGCCCGGCCGGTGTGCACGGCGACCGGGCCCAGGGTGGCCAGGAACGCGGTGGGGCGGTCCGGGGCGGCGTCGGAGCGGTCGCGCAGCTCCTCGAACTCGCCCGCGTAGCGGCGCAGCGGGAACCAGGAGTCGCGTTCGGGGAGGGGTTCGCGCTCCAGCGGCTCCTCGGCGAGGTTCGGGAACTCGCTGACCCCGGTGAGCGGGGAGCGGCGGTGCGCCAGGTCGGCGCGGCGGCGCTCCCAGACGCCGTCGACGCGTTCGCGCAGCCAGCCGTCCTCGATGACCTCGGCGGCGCCGCCGCAGGCCTCGACCTCCTGGAGGAACGCCCAGCCGGCGAGGTAGAGGTCGCGGGTGAGCGCCTCCACGTGGAAGGAGCCGCCAGCCGGGTCGGCCACCCGGGCCAGGTTCGACTCCTCGACGAGGAGGGCCTGGGTGTTGCGGGCGACGCGGCGGGCGAAGTCGTCGGACAGGCCCACGGCCGCGTCGTAGGGCAGGACGGTGACGGCGTCGGCCCCGCCCACCCCGGCGGCGAAGCAGGCCACGGTGGTGCGCAGCATGTTCACGTGCGGGTCGCGGCGGGTCAGCATCGCCTCGGAGGTGACCGCGTGGACGCGCATGGCGCGCCGGTCGGCGGGGACGCCGCTGACCTCCAGCACCCGGTTCCACATGGCGCGGACGGCGCGGAGCTTGGCGATGCCCGCGAACTGGTCGGCGCTGACGGCGAGGCGGAACTCGATGCGCCCGGCGGCGTCGGCGAGGTCCATGCCGGCGGCGGCGAGGGCGCGCAGCAGGGCGGTGCCGGAGGCGATGGCCCAGCCGAGTTCCTGGCCGTCGGAGCCGCCCGCGTTGTGGACGAGGGTGGCGTCGGCGGTCATGAGGCCGAGGGCGGGGCGGCCCCGGGCACGGTCGGCGGCGAACCGGGCGGCGTCCAGGACGTCGGGGCGGGCCCCGGCGCGGGCGGCCGCGGTGAGCGGGTCGATGCCCAGGTGGGAGATGATCCGGGCGTCGGGGACCTCGGCGTCGGCGTGGACGCGCAGCAGGGCGTCGGCGGCCTCGGCGTAGGCGGCGCCGGGTTCCAGGTCCACGGGGGCGAGGTCGAGGTAGACGTCCGTGAGGGCCGCGCCCAGGCGGTCCGCGGGCAGGTGGCCGTCGCCGACCGCGATCCACAGCGAGGAGACGCCGTTCATCAGGTCGGCGAGCGCCCGGCGGCGCAGCGGCTCCGGGTCGGACTCCAGGTAGCGGGCGCGAATGTCCCAGCCGCCGGTGACCACCGGGCGGTAGCCGCGGGTGAAGGGGGCCAGCCCGGGGTGGCCGGGGTCGGCCGCGGGCGGCTGCGAGGTGGCCAGGGGCGCGATGTCGAAGCCGTCGTAGGTGCGGGTGGCCAGCACGGCTTCGGGGTGGTCGGCGAGGCGCTCTTCGGGCACGCCGCTCTTGCGCAGTACTCCGGCGACCAGTTCCCGCCACCGGTCAAGGGTGGCGACCGGAAAGCCTTCGGCGAGGTCGGGGGCGCCGGATCCGGCGGCGCCGCTCTCTTGGACGTCCATACCTCGGATGGTAGAGAACCGGGTCGGGTGGCGGGGCGGCGGGGTGTGGGGCAGGGCACGTGCGGACGTACACGTGACCTTCGGCCGGGCTGTTCGTGACCGGAACCCGGGGTGGGGTGGGCGGGGCGGGGATTCCACGGGGTGACCGGGAACCGACGCGGCGTCGGAGGCATCCCACCGCCGGAACGGCGTTCCGCCGCCCCGGGCCGACGAGCGACGGCCCAAGACCATCGACCGACGACGAAGGAACTCCGACGATGCCCCTGCCCCCTCGGAAGACCCTCCTGCCCGTGACGGCCGCCCTCGCGCTGGGGCTGGCGCTGACCGCCTGTTCCGGCGGCGCCCCCGAGGACCTGAGCGAGGCCTCCCAGGAGGACCTGGCCGCGCTGCTCGTGGAGGGAGAGGTCCCGGCCGACCCACCGGAGGCGGACCTGTCCGGGCTGCCGGAGGAGCCGGACGAGTCGGCGCCGCTGGGCGAGCGGGCGGGGTGGGCCCTGCTGTCGGACGTTTCGGCGATCGCGGGCGAGGTCGACCCGGACGCGGCGGTCGAATGCCCGGACGACCTGTCGGCGGCCTGCACGCTGACCTACCGCGGGACCGACTTCGAGTTCCCGGTGACCTCGCAGGAGAGGTCGGGCGGAGTGGAGTTCACGTTCGAGCACCCCGAACTGCCGGTGGCCAAGGCCTTCCTGGAGGACTGGCTGCGCTACCAGACCGACGCGGGGGCGGTGTACTGCGACACCGGAGACGTGGCGGTGCTGGTGCCGGGGGCGGAGGACCCGGCCGACTTCCGGTGCTACGCGCAGGACGGCGGGGTGGCGTGGGTGGACTCGGCGGAGGACACCGTCAGCCCGTACGACGTGTACATGATCAACGGCGGGGCCCTCTCGTTCTCGCAGGGCCTCGGAACGCAGGGCTGACCATGCCGTTCACCCCCGCCCACGCCGCGGCCGTGCTGCCGTTCGCCCGCACCCGGCTGCCGGTCACCGCGCTGATCATCGGCTCGATGGCCCCCGACCTCCCGTACTACCTGCCGTTGCCCGTGGAGGCCTCCACGACCCACTTCCCCCTGGGGCTACCCGTGGTGGTGTTGCTGGGCGCGCTGGTGTGGGCCTGCTGGACGTACGTGCTGCGGGCGCCACTGGCCGCCCTGGTCGGGCGCGAGGCGGGGCCGCCGCCCGCACCGAGCGTCCCGGGCGCGGCCTGGGGTGCGGCGGCCCTCGCGGTGGGGGCGCTCACGCACATGGTGTGGGACGCCTTCACACACCCGCTCGGGGCGGGGGTGCAGCTCCTGCCGGTGCTCCAAGAGCCGGTGGTGGAACCGCACAAACTCTTCAACGTGCTGATGTACGTGAGCTCGGTGCTGGGCCTGGCGGCGGTCGCGTGGTGGGTCGCCCGCCGTGTCGAGGGGCCCCTGCACCCGCACTGGATCCCGCTGGCGGTGATCACCGCCTGCGCCGTAGTGGGCGCTCTGGTGAGCGGACTGGCGGCGGGAGACGCCCTCAACGGCGGTTATGACCTCGTGCGGGTCATCCTGCTGGGCGCCGTACCGGGCGCGGGGGCGGGGGTGGCCGCCTGGAGCCTGTACTGGTGGATCGACCGGAACCTGAAGAGGAAGGCGGACGCGTGAGCGACCCCGTGATCGACCTGTGTGTGGTGCTCTTCCGGGAGGACGGATGGGTGCTGCTCGGCGAGCGGCAGAACACCGGGTTCCAGGACGGGCGATACGCCATCCCGGGCGGCGGGCTGGAGCCGGGCGAGTCGGTGGCGCAGGGGGCGGCGCGCGAGCTGTACGAGGAGGTCGGCGTGACCGTCGACCCGGACACGCTGCACTGCGCGCACGTGACCCACCACCGCGCGCCCAACGGCCGGACCCGCATCGGGTTCTTCTTCACGGCGCCGGAGTGGGAGGGGACCCCGGTGAACCGCGAGCCGCACCTGTGCGCCCGCCTGGCCTGGAAGGACCCGGACGACCTGCCGGAGAACACCATCCCGTTCGCCGCGGACGTCATCGCCCGCATCCGCGCGGGTGAGCGCTTCTCCGCCCACGGCTGGGACTGATCCGCGCGGGTCGCCGGTAAGCGGGTCGGCAGGCGGCGGCCGCTCCCCGCGCTCGGCCGGCGCCGCGTGGTCGTCGAGACCACGCAGCCACGCCTCCGCCGCCACCACGTCGGCCAACGCACCCATCGCCACCCGCCGCCCCTCGACCGCCGCGTCCAGCGCCGCCAGCACGAGGTCGGGGCGGATCACCCCCAGGTCACCCAGGCGGGGTTCCCGGAACAGCGACCGCAGCCGGTCCGCGTTGCGGCGCACTCCGTGGTACTCGCACGCCCCGTAGTCGCTCTTGGTGCTTCGCTCGAACCGCACCGTGGGGAACGCCGTCTTCCACGCCTGAGCCAGGAGGGGCTTGGCCCGCGCCGTCGACACCCGGTGCCGAACGGGGACGGACAGGCAGGCGGCGAGCACCTGGTGGTCGAAGAACGGCAGTGCCACCCGGACGCCACACCCGTGGGCCACCTGGAGGAAGGAGCGACTGGTGGCCGCGTGCCAACGCACAGCCCGCAACGCGTGGGCGTCGGCACCGTCGTCCTCTCCCCGCGCCGACGCGGCCGCCTCGTGCAGCCGTTCCCCCGCCTCACCACGAGCTCGGGGCGTGCCCCAGGCAGCCAGAGGACTCACCGCCGCCCAGGAGATCGCCGTCTCCCAGGGCGGTACCGCGTCGGCCCGGGCTTCGGTGGCGGGGCGTGACAAGCCCTCCGCGGAGCTCAAGAGAGCGTTCGCATAGGACTGGCGGGAGGCCGTCCACACCGCTCTGAGGACCCGATGAACCGGGCGCTGACGCAGTGTCGCCCAGTCCCGGCACTCTCGGAGGAACTCCCGGGTGCAAGCGGGCGCGGCCAGGTAGGTCATCGGGGCGCCGACGACCGCGTCACCACCGTCCCCGGCGAAATGGACCCCCGTTCCGCGGACCGGGGCCAGCCGGTGCGCGGTACGTGTGTGCAGGACGACGTCCGCGCTGGGCAGGTCCGTGAACGGGGCACGGTCCAGCAGGGAGAACGGCAGGGTGTGCGGGCCGCCGTGGAGGACCCGGTGACGCAGACCGGGGGCGGTGCCCGCAAGTCGGGAGGCGTGGGCAAGGTCGTCGGTGTTGTCGGCGAACCGATCCGTGTAGGTGATGGCCTGCACATCCTCGCCGTGGTGCCGGGCCGCGAGCAGAGCCGTGAACACGGATGTCCGGGCCTGTGCATGCACACCCTGTGGTCGCTGCCGACCGCATGTTCCCGCCCGCTGGGGTCGGAGCCCGGCTCGGCGGAACGTCTGGGCGGGGTTGGCGGGGGATCCGTCTTGGGCGGGTGGGGAAGGACCAGATCATGAGTGATGAGACCACGCGGGTCGCGCACCTTCTCTATGAAGTGGGCACCCTGAAGAATCAGCGGCGGACCGGTTGGTGGGTGGCGGGTGTGCGCGACCCGGAGTCGGTGGCCGAGCATTCGTGGCGGACGGCGCTGATCGCGTCGGTGATCGCCGCGATGGAGGGCGCCGATCCGGCGAGGGCCGCGCTGATCGCGGTGTGGCACGACACCGGGGAGACGCGCACGGGGGACATCAACCATCTGGGGCAGAAGTACCTGGAGTCCAAGCCTGATCCGCAGGGTATCGCCGCCGATCAGGCGGAGGGGCTGCCGGAGGCGGTGGGGAAGGTGCTGCGTGCCGCTGTCGCCGCTTATGAGGAGCAGGACTCGCCGGAGGCGCGCTGCGCGAAGGACGCGGACAAGCTGGAGTGCCTGTTGCAGGGGGTCGAGTACCGGGCGCAGGGGCATGCGGCGGCGCAGCGGTGGATCGACGGGAGCCTGGGGCGGATCAAGACCGCGTCGGGGAAGGCGCTGGCGGACGCGGTGCTGGAGCAGGGATCGCTGGACTGGCTGTACGCGGCGATGGAGTGATGGGGGCGCCGACTCCTGGGGTGGTGGGGGTCGGGATGGCCGCTGGTTCGTAGGGCTGTCCTGTGTGGTGGGGGTGAGGGCGGCCGCGGGCCGGTCCGGAAGCGGGGGTCGGCGGCCTTGGGCGGTGGGCGGTGTGCGGGCGGAGTCGCACATGCCGGAGGCGCCGTGAGGACTCGGCCTCCAGGGCGGCGATCGTGCTCAGGGCGGCCGGGTCCGGAGTGGATTCGACTCGGGCGGGAGGGGAAAGCGAACGGTCGTTCGGTGATGTAGCGGGGGCGGCCGGACTCGCCAGGGGTTCGTCGTGGAGGAGCAGTTCGGGTTCCCGGGGAAGGAACACGCTGTGGGTGGCGGCGAACGCCTGGGAGCCGGGGTGTGCGCGGGCGTGCCGGGGTCCCCCTCCGGGTGGGGTCCCGGAGGGGTGGGTCAGGCCGCCCGCGCGGGTGGTGGCCGGGTCGAGCGGGTCGAGATCCGGGGCATGGCGAACGGTAGCGGTTCCGGGTGGGCTGGTGGGGCGGGCGTGGCCGGGGGACGGGTGGGTCGGCCGGTCCAGAAGCGGCGGCGTTCGGTGGCCACGGTCCGGCGGTGCTTGATCCGGTTGTGCGCCGCGCAGAGGGGTTGGAGGTTGTCGGCGCGGGTGGGCCCGCCCTGGAAGAACTCCACGATGTGGTCGGCCTGGCACCAGCGCAGCGGCCGGTCGCATCCGGTCGGCCAGGCGCAGGCGGTGTGGCGGGCGAAGGCCGCCGCGCGCATTCCGGGGGAGGCCAGTCGCCGTTCTTCTCCCACGTGGGTCGCGGTGCCGTTGTGGTCGGTGAAGAGCGGGCGGACGGTGGCCCGGGTCAACCATGCGCGCAGGACGGAGAGGGGTAGCGCCTGCCCGGTGTCGGTGACCGGCGTTCCCGAGGTGGTGTCCCCGGCCAGCACGGTGTCGGGGACGCTCACCTGCACCCGCACTATCGGGGTGTCCGGCTGGGCGCACCCGTGGTGGGTGTGTGCGAGGCCCAGGGCGGTGGTGAACGCCTCGTAGGTGCGGCGGGCCCGGGCGGTGCCGCCGGGGGTGTCGGCCTCGTCGGGGTCGGGGGGCGGGGTGTAGGAGTCCAGGCAGGCCCGCAGTAGGACGGCGTCGGCGGCCGAGCCCCAGGCTTGGAAGAGGAACGATCCGCCGAAGGTCACGTCCAGGCGGGCGCCGCGCTCGGCGTCGGCGCGGGCGTGGTCCTTCTCGGCCCGGTCCGGGAGTAGG
>NZ_JBJJBV010000022.1:0-70400 GCF_045446735.1 Nocardiopsis protaetiae | reverse complement strand
CCCCGGGGTTTTCAGTCGGTCCGGTATTCGAACATGCTCGTGAGTTCGCCGTTCTCGCCGTACAGCACCGACGCCAGATATTCGGCGTTCTCCTCGCACCACAACCGCTGTTCGGCGGTGTAGTTCTCGAAGTATTCGTCGTCGGTGTCACCCGGGCGCAGGGTCAGAAATCCCATGAGGTGGCGCGCGGCTTCGTTTTCGGTGGCGTTCGAGGGTCCGCGGATGTCGTCACCGGAGAAGATCAGCGTGTCGCCGCAGTACAGCGCGTATCGCCAACGCTGACCGTCCCACGGGGTGTATCCCGCGGATTCCAAGTTCAGGGTGTGGGGGGTGTCGGTGAACCCCTCGAAACGGAACGTTGCCATTTCAGGTCTCCGTTTTCCCGGTGGGGCGGGGCGCCGGGGCGCGTTGCGCGCGCCCCGGCGCGAACCCTTGGGGGTGTCAGCAGTTCTCGACACGGACGCCGCCGAGCGGACCGAAGTACACGCGCTGGTCCGGGTAGGCGTCGCCGTCGGGGGTGGCGAACAGCAGAATCTCGCTGTCCTCGCTCACCGCTGGGGTAAAGACCTTTTCCGGGTCGCGGTTCACGAACTCGAATTCCTGGCGCCAGGACGCGCCGTCACGGAATCGGTCGCGCAACGCGTCGCGCGCGGCGTTCAGGGTCGGGAACTTCTCGATGTCTTCGAGCGGGTCGGACGGGGAATATCCGCATCCGCCGAACCAGAGTCCGTACCACACGGGAATCTCCTCGGAGAACTGGCTTTGCTTGGTCAATGGATATATACCCGAATTCCCTCGCACAAACACAATCGCCCGGCATTTATCGGCGCGCCGCCGGCGACGAATTCACCCCGACAGAGAACAGCGAAACTCCAAGAAAGACAAACACAAGGCATTGCACCATGCAATGCCATTAAATGGCTGCCATTCATGGTGGATAATAGATTGATGCTGACGCCATCAGGCGAACAGGGAACGCGGCGGCAGCGACTCGGGGCCGTGTTGATTTTGAGGGAGGCTGCTTGCGGCACCTGTCGGGCATCCCACCGACCACCCCAATATGCGCCCTGAACTGGGGTTTTGTGTGAGCATGGGGGTGCCCGCCATACAGACGCCGGGAATGGCGCACCGACGGGCCGGACGGGCGGCACAGGGCGAGTGCTCACGCAGGCACGAGAAAGCCCTGCGCCCCACAAGGTGCGGAGGGATCAAAGGTTTTTCACCTGAATGGATCGTCGTCGTTTTCCGAACCCGAAGAAATAGCGTTCCGCACACGCTCGGCGGACTTCTGGTCGCCTTTTTCAGCGTACCTGCGCTCTAATTCCAGGGCGGCTTCTGCGGCGTTCGGATCGATCCTGATGGCCCGGTTGAGCATGGAGATCGCCTGCCGGGGATCGACCTCCTTGGAATAGGTGGTCAATGACCGGACCATTTCAGACCGGATACGCGCCCGTACCCCTTCGGCCCACAGATAGTCGGTGTCCTCGGCGAAATCCCCGTCGGCCATGGCGGCGGCACTGGTGGCCAGCACCGCGGCATCGGCGGCGTCCGCGGTGGTCGCCTCGTCCAGCAGCTCTTCGACGCGCCACAAGTCGATGGCGGCCATGTCCGGGTTGATCCGGTAGTGCTCCCCTTCGTGGAGGATGATCGCTGTGGCATCCTCGCCCAGGTCGGGGCGCAGGGCGGCACGGATGGACGTGCAGGCGTCGTGCCAGCGGCGGATGGCGCGGTGTGGGGCCTCCGCAGGCCACATCGCGTCCACGGCGGCCTCCATGCGCACCCCGGCCGGGTGGGCAGCCAGGTAGGCCAGCACTTCGGAGGCGGTGCGGCGGTGGGGGCGCACCTGGCGGCCGTGGACGGCCAGGGTGATGCGGCCCAGCACGGTGACCGACACCGCCCCGGCGGGCGTGGCGTCGGCTGGAGGAGGATCCGTTGCGGCGGTCCCCGGTGCCGGTTCGGGTGCGGTGTCCGGGTCCGTCGTGTCGGTGGTGTCGTCGGAGGGCTCGGTGGCAGGGACGTGGCGGGCGGTGAGCACCTGGTGCAGGGCTGCGCCGGCGGTGGTCGGCCAGCGGTGGCCGACGATGTGGCCGAAGGGCGGGTCGGCCGCGGTGATGGTGCCGGCGGGGTCCAGGGTCAGGGTCGGGCCGTCGGGGTGAGGCCAGGGTCCGAGCAGGACGGCGCTGAGCGGCGCCCCGCCGGCGTGGGTGAGCAGGGAGGTCACCTCGGAGGCCACGGTGGAGTCGGCATCGGCGACCAGGACGAACTGCGGCCCGGACCGGAGAACGGTCTCCTGCTCTTCAGCGGTGTCGTGGGCGTCGGCGGCCTGGTGGCGGGCCAGCACCTGGAGGTGCAGCAGTGTCAACGCATCTTCGACGGTTTCGGTGACCATGATCGGAGCGTCCTCCCCCAACTGCGGGAGACGTCCGGCGCTATCGAGCAGGGCGTTCAGATCGGACTCGGCGACGACCACGGTCAGCGCGTCCTCGGCATGGTCCAGGGCACGGGTCAGGAGGGTGCGGGCGGCGCCGGTGGCACCGGGGCCGGTGATGCCGACACCCGGGACTCCGGCCAGGTCGATCATGGCCAGCTCGGGACGATCGGGATCCTCGGGTGGAGTCTCCCCCGTGCTGGAGTTCCCAGCCTTTCTGGGTGCGGTGTGGTGGGGTTCCTCGGTCTCCGGCTCGTCGGGGACGGTCGCGCCGGGTGGGTGATGGCGGCGGCGTTCGACCAGCATCCCGGCCAGCACCCCCGCGACACCGGTGGTCATGGCCAGCACCAGCCCGCTCAGCAGCAACAACATCACACCCGAGGCCGATTCCTCCTCGGCGGTCTCCTCCCCTGGCGAAGGTTCGGCTGTGGACGGGGGTTCGGGAGATGGCGGGGTGACGACCACGCCGTAGGTGATCTCCACCCGGCGTTGTTCGGCGTCGTCGTCGGTGTCGAGCAGGTGGCGGGATCCTTCACCTTGGACCTCGATCACCGTGTCCTCTCCCAGGTGCGTACGCAGTGCGTCCGCAACCGTCTGTGCTCGGCGTTGCGAGAGGTCGAGGTTGTAGTCGGAGTCGCCGGCAGCGTCGGTGTGCCCGGTCACCACGAGCGGCAGCTCCGGGGCGCCGTGCTCGGCGATGAGCGCCGCGGTGTCGGCGAGATCCTGTTCCATCACCTCGGTCAGGGTGGCCGAGTCGTACCCGAAAGCGTCGACCACCCGGGAGCGTTCCACCACGAACGGCTCCGCAACCCCCTCCCCCAAGGCTTCCCCCTCCTGCTCGTCGGCTTCCTCCTTCGGTAGCTCGGCGGCGACCGCCGCCGTCGGGGCGACGGCGTTCGCGGCGGGTGGGGAGAGCGCGAGACCCCCCAGAGTGGTGACCGCGAGCAGTTGGAGAGGGCGCAGCGGCCCCGACCAGACCGGGCGGCCTCGGAGGCGAAGACGGGCCCAGAGTTCGGCGGCCAGCACCAGCACGTACAGCGCCCACATCGTCCACAACAACACGATGAGCGCTGCGGTTCCGACCCCGCCGGGCAGGCGTGCGCTGCGCAGGTGGACCTCCCAGGTGAGCAGGGAGAGATCCAGGGCCGGCCAGGTGAGGGTGATGGCGAGCCAGGGCAGCCCGGCCAGCAGGGCCAGAGTCGTGGCCAGGGCGGCGAACCTGCGAACAGCGCTCATGGGATCGGTCCTCACGGAGAGGGGAGGTCGTCGTCGGTCAGGGGTGTGGCCGTGGCGGTGGCGCCCACGGGGTGGGTGCCGATGGGGAGCAGCACGAACATGTGGGATCGGGTGGTGGTGACGGTGACGGTGTCGCCGTCTACAGTGACCGCGCCCTCGGTGCCGGCCTCGGCGAGGTAGGCCTGGGCGGCCGCGGCCGCTGCCTCGGGGTCCAGGGCGATGGTCCCGGACTCGCGGTAGGCGGCCAGGTCGATCTCCTGCGCACCAACCCGGGCGGCCTCCTGGGCCAGGTGGAACGATCTGTTTTTCTGGGCCAGGGCCAGGCCGGTGTCGATGGCCAACGCCAGGAAAGCGAGCAGGGCCAGGGCGCCGATCAGGAGGAACGCGGTGGCCGCACCGCGGTCCTCTGCTGCCTTGGGATGAAGGTTCATGGTGTGCCCCGGTAGCGGTCGACGACGGCGGTACCGCTGCCGGTCACCGGCAGGGTGAGGCCGAAGATGACAGTGAGGTCGACCTGGCAGGTGACCGTGGTCTCCACCACGGCCCCGGGAGCCAGCCCGTGCAGGTCGGCTGCCACCTCGTGGGTCGAACACGTGGCGGTGCTCTGGGTGGCCACGTCAGCGGCAGCGGTCGAGGCCGCTTCCTGGGCGTCGGGCACGGTGCGCTCCAGGGTGGCGGCTCTGGCGGCGGCGTGGGCGGCCGAGTCGGCGACCATGGCGGCCGAGATGAGGTGGTGGGCGGCCAGTCCAGCCAGAGCCAGGAGCACCAGGAGCGGGGTGGCCAGGGTGACTTCGACCGCGGCCGAGCCGTGATCGTTGCGCCGGGTCGAGGAAGTGGGGGTGTTCATGGTGCGGGGCGCTCCACGGGGGCGGACACGGTGTGCTCCACCGGCCAGTCCACACCGGGCAGGAGTGTGGGCACAGTGGCGGTGACCTGCACGGTGGCGGTGGCCTCGGTGCGCTCCACCGTGATGTCCAGATCCCGCAGTAGTGCCCCTTGGAGCTGGGCGGCGGCCTGCTCCGCGCCGGTGCGCCCCTCGGCTTCAGTGGCCTCCCAGGCGCGGGCGGCGGCCAGCCCGTGGTGGGCGATGGACTGGGAGACGTGGGAGGCGTAGGCGTACAGGGCGACCTGCACCACCGCCCCCAGCAGCAGAAGCATCAAAGGGGTGGCAAGAGTGACCTCGGCATAGCCGCCGTCGTCACGAGCGCGCCAGGTCCGAGGGCTCATTCCGACCCCGGGAGCATGGACACGACGGTGTTGGCGGTGTTCTCCAAGCCGTTGGTGATGATCGCCAGGATCACGATCAAGGCCGCCACGATCAGCGCGGTCCCGACCGGATATTCGGTGAGGAACGATCCCCGGTCCTCGCGCAGGTCGGCGTGGGACGGGGTGAGGAGGCGGTGCAGGGCCTGGCGGAGACGGTGGTGTGCGGGTGCTCGGTGGGTGTGCATGGGCGCCTCGGTGGGAGTTACAGGGTGGTCATGATCAGAGCCAGGGCCGGGTAGCCGATCAGCAGAAGGAATCCTCCGAACAGCAGCGTCACCGGCAACGACATGCGTTCGGTGGCGGCGTGGGCGTCAGCTTCCAGCTCGGCCAGGTGGTGTGTACGCAAACTGGTGGCTTTGGCGGACAGGCTGGAGCGGACCCTGGCTCCATCGGCTCCGGCCAGGCGCAGGGACGCGGCGAGTTCGCGGGCGGCGGGCACGTCGTAGCGGTCTCCGAGCCGGTCCAGGGCGGTCCAGGGTGGGTCGTGGCGGATGGCGGCAGCGGTCAGTTCAACGCGCAGGCGGCGCATGGCCCAGGAGTCGCTGGCGTGGGTGGCGTCGGTGAGCGCCCCGGTGACCCCGGCGCCGCCGGCGAGGGAGATGACGACCAGGTCGCAGGTGGTGGTGATGGCGTGGCGCATCTGCTCGCTGCGTTGGCGGGCGTGGCGGTGCAGGTCGGTGTCGGGAGCGGTCCACAACACGAGTGCGAACAGCACCCAGCCCAGGAGGGGCAGGGTGAGGGGGATGCCGAGCAGGGCCAGCACCGGGCCCAGAACCACCGGCCCGCCCAGGGCCACCATCGCCATGGTGGCTTTCTGGGCGAGGTAATCCGGGATGGTGCGGTCGCACATCCGCAGGCGGTGGCGGGTGCGCGCTCCCGGCAGGCCGAGGGCGGCCAGCACCGGAACCCCGAGAGCACCGATCCCCGCCGGAGAGAGCACGGGTTCAGCCGGGTCCGGCGGCGGGTCGGCGAGGAGTTCGGCAAGGGTCGGGCGCGTCAAGCGAGGAGCGAGCACCCACCACAGGGCCACGGCCACGGTGGCTCCGCCGATCCCGGCCAGCACGAAGGGGTTCACCTCGTCACCACTTCCTCGTCAACAGCCGGGTCGGGGGCCAGGATGCGCGGCCCCAAGTCCACCCGGGACATGCGGACCAGCCACACCAACCCCACCGCCCACAGCCCGCCGATCACCACCAGGACCAACTGCCCCACGGAAGCGTCGTAGGGGGCGAAGAACTCCCGGTTCAACAGCAGGAGCACCGCGGCGAGGGCGAGGGTGGTGCCGGTGATGATGCGGGCGGAGGTGCGGGTGCGGGCCCGGGTGGCGGCCACCCGCACCAGCATTCCGGCCTGGTCGCGGGCCGCGGTGGCCAAACTCGCCAGCAACGGTCCCAGGTCGCTGGCTTGGCGGGTGGCAGCGCTGGACAGCGCCGCGACGGCCAGATCGGCGGTGGGCACGTCCACCCGGTGGGCGAACTCCCGCAGCGCCTCCTCCGGCGGCGCCCCGTTCTGGAGCTGGTCGGCCAGGTGAGCGACGTCCTCGCGCACCGGTGCGGGAGCGGTGGGCACGGTGTGGATGATGGCCTGGTGCAGCCCGGAGGCCCCGGCCATGAGGTCGCGGATCTGCTCCACCCACCCGGCGACGGCGTCAATGCGTTCCACCTGCGCGGTGTGCGCCCGGTCCGGCCCCAACACGGTGGGCAGCCACCACACCGCCGCGCCCACCAGCACCATGGCGACCGGCCATCCGGTCACCGCCCACACCACCAGGCCCCCGGCCACAGCTCCGAGCAGCCGCAGCGCGTGTTCTCGGGTCACCACCAGGCGGACCTCCCCCGATCGGGGGCGTTCGGCAAGTCGGCGTGCGATCTCCAACGCGAGCAGCCCGGCCCCGGCACCCAGCAGGAGCCCACCGACCGCACCCCACACCAGCGGGTTCATCGAGCCCTCCGGGAACCGTTGACCGCGCCTGCGGAAACCAGCCGCGCCGCATCGAACCCCGCTTCGGCTAGGACCGCTGCGGTGGTCGGGCTGGGCGGGGCACACCTACCGCCCGGGCTGTAGATCTCGTTGGAGACCACCTGGCGGCCATCGGCTCCCGCGACTTCGCGCACGCTGGTGACCCGCCGTTCCCCTGCCGGGGTCGCCGACACGTGCACCACCAGGTGCACCGCAGCCGCCACCAGCAGCGAGGTCGCCTCCAGCGGCAAGCCATCGGCTAGCGCGGCGTACGCACCGAACTTGGTGAAGGCACCCTGGGAATCGGGAGCGTGCAGGGTGGTGAGGGAGCCGTCGTTGCCCTGGGACATCGCGGTCAACAAAGGGACGGTCTCACTGCCGCGGGTCTCGCCGACGATCACCCGGTCCGGGGACATCCGCAACGCCGCCCGCACCAGATCCGCCACGGTCACCGCACCTTGGCCCTCGGTGTTGGCGGGGCGGGCATGCAGGGCCACCGCATCGGGATGGGCGTCCACGTCCCGTTCCAGGCCGAGTTCGGGGACGTCCTCGATGGTGACGAGGCGCTCATCAGGTGGGATCTCCGCCGCCAGCGCCCGCAACAGGGTGGTCTTGCCGGCGCCGGTGCCACCGGTGATCACGATGTTGCGCCGCGCGAGCACCGCCGCCCGCAGCAGATCCACCAACACCGCATCCAGCGTCCCCAAACGCTTGAGCTGCCCCAGGCCGACGGTGCGGTACCGGTGGCGGCGAATCGACACCACCGGGATGTGCGAGACGTCCAAGATCGCGTTCAACCTCGATCCGTCCGGCAGCACCATGTCCAGGATCGGGGCGGCCGGGTCGAAACGCCGTTCCCCGGCCGGGGAGTCGGCGGCGATCCGCCGCACCAGCACCACCAGCTCCTCCGCGGTGTCAACGATCGGGGCACGCTGTTCGCGGCGACCGTCGGCGTAACGCACCCAGACGTTCCGACCGGTGAGGTTGATGTTCTCGATATCCTCCTCGGCCAGCAGTTCCTCCAGCGGCCCGAGGCCGCTCACACGGGCCAGCACCTGCCGGGCGATGCTCTCTTCCACCGACCGGTCGGGCACCCGCTGCCCGGCGGCCAGCGCTCGGCCGGCCCGCTCATCGAGCACCTGCCGGATCACCCGCCGGGCCAACGCCCGGTACTCCTTCCCCGCAGCCGGGCCCTGGTCGGTGTCAGAGGCCGCCGTACTCAACCGGCGGGTCACCTCAGCGGCGACCTCGCGCACCTGCCGGGCGATATCGTCACCGGTCACGGCACCTCCCCGAGGAACGTGGCCACCGCCGGATCCTCCATACGCGGTGCGGGGGTGGAGGGGGCATGTTCGGTGAGGGTGCGCCCCAGGTGCCGGGCCTGGCGGATCAGCGGACGCCGGTGCAGGCGACGACCCTGTTCACGGCGGCCGGTGAGCACCTCCGCGCTCACCACATCGCGCGGGATCATCGCCCACACGGGCAACCCGACCGCGTCGGCAATCTCTGCGGCGGACCGGGACGGACCGATGACCACCGCCCCGACCCGAGCGCACCGCTCCTCCAGATCGTGAGAGGCGTCCTTAAGGCGTTTGAGATGCCCGACATCGCCCGAGGTCACCACAACGGCGACGTCCGCGGCTTCGAGCAGTTCCTGTGCCGGGGTCTCGGGGTAGACCCGGCCCAGGTCCACCACTGTCACCCCTTCCGTCAAGGACAGGGCCTTGGGGTTGCGGGCCAGCAGATCCAGCGCCCCGGCCACCCGGTCGGCGGTGGGCGGGGCCACGCACACCGCCAGCCCACCGGGCAGCACCTGAAAGAACCGAGAGAACTCCTGCGGCGGGGTGTCGTGGTCCTGGCCGCTGCGGCTGGCCGCGGCCAGATCCACCACCCCCGGCCACAACGGCAGATTCCACCAGGCGGCCACATCACCGCCGGAGGCGTCGGCCTCCACCACTCGCACTGGAGTCTCGGTTGGCCACGCCCCGGCCAGCGCCAAGGCGAGCGTCGTCACCCCAGGGGCGCCGGAGAGCGAGCACAGGGCGATGATCATTCGTCTCTCCCCGGGGTGTGGACCAGAGCGAGCTGTTCCTCGGCCGCCGCCCGGGCCAGGATCGTGGCGTGGGAGGCATCCACCACCAGGTCGACCAGGGTGCCGTTGCCGGTTTCCGCGGCGACCAGCGACTGCACCACGGCGGGATAGGAGATGTCGCCCTCGTCGGCACCGGTGATGACCACGACCACCCGCGACCCGGTCCGCACCGACGACGGCACCCGCCCCGGGCCGAGCTGCGCACTGACCGCGACCTCGTTCGCCGCGAGCTGTGCGCCGTCGCCGCCCACGATCTCCTCCGACAGCAGCCCGCCCTCGGCCACCGGCAGGGCGAGCACCGCGCCCACCACCTGGGCCGGGTCGGAGACCGTGGGCAACCCGTCCGCGCCGGCCAGCTCGACCACCCGCACATCCGCCGGGGTGAGCACATGCCCCGCAGGCAGATCCGCAGCCGCCACCAGCACCGGGGAGCGCTGGTCCACTTGAGCCAGCGCCAGCACCCCGGTGGTGGCCCCGGCCGCCATCAACGCCAGCACCACCAGCAGCGACCGCCACCGGCGTGGGCGGCCTGGCAGCCGCAGAGGGGCGTCGGACTCACGGGGCCGGGCGTCGGTCGCGGTCGTCATGTGACCACCCCGGAGGACTCGACCACCCGCACCGGAACCGAAGAAGTAGTGACCAGGTCCGGCAGGCTCCCGCCTTCACCGGAAGTGCTGGACCAGGTGATGGACCACGCCATGTTCGCGACCACCTCACGGCTACCGCGGGAGGTGTAGGTGTGCCCGCAGTCGGGCGACGCGTCCGCGGGATCGTGGAGCCGGGGGGTGTAGGCGGTTCCGGGGCCGTCGCACTCCACGGTGGTGCCGTCCCCCATGTCCCAGGACAGTGAGCTCGGGGTGGCGGTGACGGTCACCGATCCGCCCGGGACCGACGCCGTCGCCGACCGAGCCTCCCAGTCGCCCACCCACAGCCATACCGGGACCTGCACCAGGATCGGAGCCTCGGCTCCGGGGGACATCGAGATCCCGGGGGCGCCCAAGGACAGGGAAGCCCGCGCCTCATAGGCGAGGGCCTCGTAGTCGATCTGGGGCACAGCCTCTCCGCCCACAGGGCCACCGCCCACGGTGGCGCTACACCAGGCCACGAGCCCATCGAGGCCGCAGGCGGGCTCGGGCGACGCTTCAGCACCGGCCGAGGAGCCACCGCTGGCACCCATACCGCCATTCGACCCACCACCGCTTCCAGAACCGCCAGCTCCACCGGACTCGGCGGACACATCGCAGCCCGGCCCACCGGCGCTTCCGCATTCCGCGCGGCCGATGAAGTCATCTGCCCGGACAGGGGCAGAAGCGGCGATGACCAGGAGAAAAGCAAGAACGGGAGCGGATCGCCTCAGCATGATCCGATCTCCCATATACGCAGGTCGACTACTTTCCAGGCAAGCCCATCGTGAGCGACTTGGGCATCCACTTTTCTCAATCCTCCAGAAGGCGATGGCTCCTGTTCGCCGCCTTCATCGGACTCGATCCAATCGGAGCTGTCCATACAGTCGAGAAGGGTCACTTCATCGTCCGAGGCCTCGACCACTTGTGGCGCAAGCACCGGTTCCCCGGTGACCACCGCTTGGTCTTCGACCGCACCTTCCAAGGTGCTGCGCATGAGGGCCAACGCTTCACCCGAGGAGTAAAGCTCCAGCTCCGGAGGGTTCGGGTCGCCTTCATGAGAAGCTTCAACAACCACTGCCCACATGGCTTCATACGCCTCAACGGCAGCGGATCCAGGCTCTTCTGAAGCAGGAGGCGAAGAAGGGGATGGGGTCTCAGGATCCGGTGGTTCACCTTCCCCGGGGGTGGAGCAAGCCGCTACCAGGCAGGCGAACAGAACCCCCGCACCACCCATGACATGCGATTTCATGTCCACCTACAACCCCACTAGAACCTCACGTGGAGTGATGATGCTAATACCGAATTGCATGCACTCCAAGCCCCAAGGTGTCTTCCAACCACACAGGGCAAGGAAGGTCTCACCTATGAGTCAGGGCCAAAAGTCCAAATTCGGTCACGAAAAACTCGCATCAACTCAACAGGCGACCCAGTCAAAAAAACCATCGGCACCACAACCAACATCATCCTGAGCAAACCGCAGAATCAGTTTCAGGAACCGAAAGATCGGTGCTCACTGTCGGGTGACAATGGTCAGTCACGTGAGAAGGATCAAAAGTCGCCTGGCCTGGCGATCCGTGGTGCCAGGGGGGTTGCGCCGCTCACCCTTGGCATCCCGGCACAGCAGCAACAACCAGACCAGGGCGAGAAGGCGTCGACACTCTTGGAGCCGGTCCGACTCGGCCGGGGTGAGGGCGAACCGGCTCAGGAAAACCGATACGTCGAGGGGGTATTCCACCCAACTCCCGACGTGCTCGGTGATCTCTGCCAGTTCGAAGGCCCGGTCGCTTCGACCGGACTCTTCGAAGTCGACGACACGGACCCGAGACCCGCCCCAAAGGTAGTTGGCGAGGTTGCCGTCCCCGGGGCCGAACACCGACTGGACATTCGCCTTGGTGGTATCCCGGAGAGCACTGCCGTTCAACCAGGTCAGTCCTTCGTCCAGAGCTCGGGCTACGTGGTTGCCGAGGCCGGGACGTGCCTTCGGGGCCCAGGTGTACACGAACTCGCAGAGGTTCCGCTGGTGTCCGGGCCGTGTAGAAAGGCGGTCGAGCACGCCCGGGGGCACCGCGCTATGGAGTTCGGCAACGGTCTCGACCAAAGCCGCCGTGCTCACGGAGTCCAGAACCTGGCCGCGTAACGGTTCACCGTACAGCCTGGTCATCGTCACCACAGGTGCGGCAGCGTCGAAGTCGATCGTGAGCGGCCGAGGGGCCACCCCGGGTGCATGCGTGGCAAGCAGCGTGAGCGCGCGCCACTCCCGGGCACACCGGCCGTGGTCGCCGGGACGGAATCGTTTGGTCACAACGTACGGGCCGAGTTCGACCATGTGGGTACTCCACGGTGAAGGTGCCATGGACGGAGTTCTCCCACATAGATGAGCGGCGGCCTCGGGAATTTTATCGTCGGAGTGACGGAGTGTCATCGCACCACAAGCTCAGTGCCAGAACCCGAAGATGCCAGCGCTCGGCACCGTGTTGTGAACTGCACCTGCGAGGCCTCGGGCTGACGTCTTGGCCCGGAAAACAGGAGTGGCCGCTTTCGGCGAATCCTGTCCGGAAACCTCGGGGCACCTCAACATCCAGGGCCACGAGTTCACTGACCCACAGTCCGGAGTGGAACAGCAGCCGCCCGATGGCCTGATCGCGGGCCAGGGGGCATTTCTCCACCGCGTGCAGAAACCGCTTCTGCTCCGGGGGCTCCAACACTCTGGGGGCGGTGTCCAGCGGCTCGTCGCGGCCCACGTTGGCCGGGTCGAGCCCGAGGTGGGTGAAGAAGTGGTCCAAGGCGACCAGGTGGGCATTAGCGATGGCCGCTGAGCGCTTGAGCACGGTCTTGAGGTGGGCGCGGCAGTCGCGGGCGGCGAAGTCGCGCCCGTGCGCGTCGGTGAGCGCATCACCTCCGGCCGAGGCGGCGTCTTCCAGCCAGGTCAGGAAGGACCACACCCGGGAGGCGTAGGCGCGGCGGGTGTGGGCGCCCAGCGGCGCCTGCTCCAGGGTTTCGGCGTAGCCGGTGAACACCGGGATGTGGGCGGCCGGGACGTCCTGGCATGGCTGCATCGGGCGGTGCCTTTCTGATATCAGAAGTGGTTCCGAGCCCCTGGACCTACCTGGTGTGACCTTGGGTTTTGAGTGGCAGGGAATCTCCAGTGCTTGATGGCGTGCTGTAGCACACAGGTAAATGAGGGGGCTCCTGGGTGGTCTTGACGCTTTCCTCGGTAGCAGCTGTCAGTCGGTCACGTCTGGTGACGACAGTGGATCCTCGTCTTCGCTGTTGGAAGCCGCATCGTCCACCGGTTCCTCCGCGTCCACCCGGCCGGTCGTGTTGTCAGCCGACTTATCATGGGGGCGGCTTCCTGGACGCCGCATCAGCTCCGGGTCGGCGTAGGCCTCCCACCCGTACTTCGTGTAGTGGTCGGCGCTATGCCGTTCCTGTTCCTTCTCGTCCAGCCTTCGCAGCCTTTGGGAGGCCTCAGGTGCGTAGTCGGGGTGGTTGGTGACGATGGCGCGGGTGAACCAGGTACGTGCCTCCTGCACCCGCCCCTGCACGGCTTCCAGGACCCCGAGGTTTCCCATCGCTTTTGGTGCGGCGTCGGGGTGGTTGGTGTCGATGGCGCGGGTGAACCAGGTACGCGCCTCCTGCACCCGCCCCTGCCGCTTCTCCAGGTTCCCGAGGCTGTACATCGCGCTCGGTGCGGCGTCGGGGTGGCCGGTGACGATGGCGCACGTGTACCAGGTACGCGCCTCCTGCACCCGCCCCTGCACGGCTTCCAGGACCCCGAGGTTGAACATCGCTTTTGGTGCGGCGTCGGGGTGGCCGGTGACGATGGCGCGGGTGAACCAGGTACGCGCCTCCTGCACCCGCCCCTGTTCGTCTTCCAGCTTTCCGAGGTTGCCCATCGCTTTTGGTGCGGCGTCGGGGTGGTTGGTGTCGATGGCGCGGGTGAACCAGGTGCGGGCCTCCTGCACCCGCCGCAGGTCGGACTCCAGGTTCCCGAGGCTGTACATCGCGCTCGGCGCCTGGTCGGGGTGGCCGGTGTCGGCGGCGCGGGTGTACCACTTGCGTGCGGTCGCGGGATGGTCGTTGTTCTTGAACCAGGTGGCCAGCCCATTCATGGCGTAGGGGTCCACATCGGCGTCGCCGTGGCCCAACAGCCGGTCGGCCGCGGTGTGGGCGCCCAGGCGCAGGGCGGTGTAGCCCAGGTCACGGCGCTGGGCTCCGTCGAAGAAGGTGTCGGCGTAGGTCCACATCTGGTCGGCGACCGGCCAGGCGACGCTTTCGCCCTCCTGATCGGCGATCGCGGTCAGCAGGGGGTGGGGGGTGTAGTAGGTGCCGCTGCCGTCGGTGCGCTCATCGACCAGCAGTGGCCGGTCCCTGGTGGGGGTGGTGACCCAGGCCAGGGCCTGCTTGTAGCGGTACTGGGAGAAGTTCGAACCCGGCGGGCGGCTGGTCAGGGCGTTGCGGTAGGCCCGGTACAGGTGGGGCAGGATGGTGCGGCTCAGGCGGCGGGGCGGGTCGATGCGTGCCCAGTCGGTGACCGCGCACAGTAGTGCGACCCGGTCGGTGGCCTCCTCCCCCGTGCCGCGGGTTAGGGTGGTGCGGACCTGGTCCCAAGACACCAGCAGGCGTCCCAGCAGCAGGTCACCGCCCTCGTCCAGGATCGGGTGCAGGTCGGTGTAGGCGTCCTCGGCTCGGAACCGGTCTCGTTCGTGGCCGGTCAGGGCACCCAGGTCGGCCAGGGCGGTGTGGGAGGCGATGTGGTCACGCACAGTGTGGGGGATGCGGGCATCGTCGAGGAGAGCGGCGTCCAAGGTGGCCAAGAGGCGCAGACCCTCGGGGAGTTCTGCGGGGTTCAGCAGGGCCAGCTCGGTGTAGCGGTCGGGGGTCAGGGCGTCCAGCCACAGCACCACTTTCCGGCCGTGGCGGGTGTAGGTGCCTGCGGCCTCGACCATGGCCTGCAGGGAGACGGCCGGGTCGTCGAGAAAGGCCACCGCCGCGTGGTCGGCGAGCAGACGCTTGGCGGCGTGGGCCAGGGTGCGGGTGGCCCCGGCCAGGCGCGGCCCGGACACGATGACCAGCCACTGGTCCGCATCGGCCAGGGCAGCGGCCACTTCAGAGTCGACGTCGCGTTCCAGGTAGAGGTTCTGAGCGTCGGCGGCGAACCGGCAGGCGTGGGCGCCCAGGTCGCGGGCGGACAGCTCGCCCACCAGGCGAGAGCTGCCGTCGCGGGTGATCACTGAGGGCCACAGCTGGGGCACGGGCGCCGTGGGTGGTGCGGGGGCGACCCAGTGGGTAAGGGCTCCCGCGGCGCCGGCGCAGAGCAGGGCGGCGATGAGCCAGGCCAGGCCCGTGCGGTCGAAGTCGGTGGGGTGGACCTGGTTGATGAAGATGCCCACCGCGACGGTCAACACGGCAATGGCGGCTGCGGCCGCCCACGGCGCCCAGGCGCGCGCCCTCATCGCGCATCGTCCAGGGGCGGGGGGTGGTGGCAGGTGTGTGGGAGCACGGCAGGGCTCCTCCTCGCTCAGGGCCGGGCCGGTCATCTGATCAGACGGGCAGAATGCCGATCGGGTTGCCGTGTGGTTGCGCTTGGTCGTAGACGTGGCGGCCCGCGCGCGGTGGTGGCGGCTTCGGCGCCCCTCGGCCGGCTACTGGACTTGTGCCCGTTCGGGCACCTGCGCCGCCTTCACCGGTCGTGCCGGGTCGGTTAGGGTCTCTTCAGGAAACAGCTCTTCTGTGAAGGAAACTGCACATACCCGGGTCCTCGCTCTCGGAGAACGCCGTGCGAGATCGCAGCAAGTTCCCTTCACGAAAGGTGGTAGCGGTCCTCGGCGCGCCGACCGGCGGCGCCGACACGCTCACCTCCTGGGCCGAGGCTTACCTCGTCGCCGCGGTGCACGGGGGGCGCTCGGCGGAGGTCGCGGCGAAGATCGCCCGGCACCTGGACCGGTTCCGCGCGTGGATGGTCGAAGGGTTCGGCCACGACCGCCTCACCGCGGTGACGGCCCGGGAAGTGGCCGCTTGGCGCGACCACATGGCCGCCGAAGGGATCATGCGGCCGGGCAGGTCGGCGGCGTCGACCTCGGCCTGAGTGACCCAGTTGCGCAGGGTCTCGCGGTTGATGCCGAGCTGGTCGCCGATACAAGCGATCGCCCCTGGACGCGTGGCCGGGTTCCGGCGGGCCTGCACGACCATGCGGGTGGCGCGTTCGCGCAGCTCATCGGGGTATTTCCTCGGTGCTGGCATGTCTCTCATCTTTCCCAGGTTTGAGGGTGGTGTGTCCTGCGTACCGTAGAGATCGTGTCCGCACAGGAGTTGACCCGTGAACGTGCCCTGGAGATCGGTGACCACGTGCTGCGCGCCGCCGGATGGTCGACGCGAGGGATGCGCGTGCTGGGGCCGATCGGTGAGAACGCGAACCTGGTGGCGCCCGAGCCGGGGATCGTGGTGCGCATCAGCACCCACAGCGCCCTGGACCGGGCACGTCGGGAGGTGAAGGTCGCACACTGGCTACGCAAGAGCGGTGTCCCGGCGGTCCGGGCTCGCTCGAACACACCCCAGGTGGAGAGCGGTCGGTGGGTCGTCACCCTGTGGGAGTACATCCCCGGGGTGGCCCCCGGCTCTCCGACAACGATCGGAACGGCCCTGAAGTCTCTGCACCGGCTCAAGGCCCCCGATGATTTTTCCCTGCCGGTCCTGGATCCGTTAACGGGCATCGACGGCTACATCGCCTCGTCCGTACTCACCACCGCGGAGAAGACGTTCCTGCAAAAACGTTGGGACGAGCTTCGGGCCAAGCTCTCCATGTTGGACCACGCGCTCCCGGCGGGCCCTGTTCACGGGGACGCCCACCGCAAGAACATCGTCGAAGACAGCCTGGGAAACCCGGTGGTCCTGGACTTGGAACGCTTCAGCATCGGCGCCCGGGAATGGGACCTGGTGGTCGCGGCCGTCTACCACCGGGTGGGCTGGTACACCGAGGCCGAGTACGGCGAGTTCACCGAAGCCTACGGGTGGGATGTTCGGGACTGGGAGGGGTTCGAGACGTTGGCGGCGAGCCGCGAGTTGCGGATGACGGTGTGGCTGTGCGCACGCACCGGCCGCGAACCTCGGTTGCTGCCCGAGGCACGCCGCCGCATCGCCTCTCTCACAGACCCGTCGGTTCCCAAACATTGGACGCCGGGGACCTGAGATAGGTCTACCGGCGGGTGAGCGGAGCGTCTGCGAGGAACTCGTCGAGTTCCCGAACGTGCCGGGTCTCGGCATAGGGTTCGAGGTCGCCGCGCAGGCGGGTGATGTAGGTGCGCACGCGGGCCGAGCGCAGGGTACCCGCGTGGGTGATGGTGGTGCGGGTCAACGTGCAGGCCGCTTCGGGATCCGCGTCGGGTAGCCGAAGATGGGCGCCGGCCTGGATGAGTCCGGCGAAGGTGCGGCTGCGGCGGAACCCGGCCGGAGCCAAGCTGATCGAGCGGTGGGCGTGGTCGATAGCGCTGGTGCCGTGGCCGAGATCGTGGAAGCAGTGGGCGCTCTCATCGGCGATCTCCGAGGCGTCAAAATAGCCCATCCATGCAGGCTCCGTCTCCGGGTCGAGCTGATCGAACGCCTCCTCCATCTCGTGCAGGGCGCGAGCGCAGGCGTGGTCATCGCCGAGTGAGGCCAGGCCGCGTGCCTCCATAGCAGCGAGCATGGCGCGTACCGCTGGGGTGGCGTGGTGGGCGGCGCCGGTTTTGGCGGTGCGGGCCAGGTCGACGGCGCTGCGGAAGTGTCCCAGAAAGTTGGCCTGGTGGCTGAGCAAGGCCAGGGCTTTAGCACCTAGAAGACGATCGCCGCCCAGGTGGGCGAAGGTGAGGGACTGGAGGAAGTAACGGCGGCCGATATCGTGCAGCCCGGCGTCATAGGCCATGGCTCCGGTTTTTGCGGCGAAGCGCGCGCTGGCCGCGAACAGAGCACGGCCGGTTTCCAAGGTGAAGTTGCCACGCAGCAGCGGGGCGACTTCGCTGTGCAGGTACTGCACAGCGGCGGTGCGGGCGTGCCCACCGCCGAATTCATGGTCCAGGGCCTCGAAGAGATCACAAGCCCTTCCGATGGCGTTGACGTCGTCTGTGGTCACCTCGGGTGCGGCCTGTGAGGTGTTGGTGGTGAGGGTGGCCGGCGGTGCCACCAACCACCGTAGGAGTGGTGTGCTCAGATGCTCGGGATCGAGTCGGGTGGCATCCGAGGTGAGGCGCTGTTCCAAGTCGGCGCGCCACAGCATTCCGCTGGCGTCCACCGCACCCGATACAGACTCTGTGAAGAGATCGTCGGGGTCGGTGGAAGCAAGCCATGAGCCGTTGGTGATCGCTGTTGGAGCAAGGGGAAGTTCGAGTAGGGGCTCTGCCGTCCCTGAGGGCCGTTCTGGGGATGGGGTGTCGGGCGGCCGAAGGATGCCGAGTCCATCGAAGACGGCGTCACTGGTGCTTTTCCGTTTGAGCTTGGACCGCCCCGAGACGGCGTCGGAGATCGTGGACTGTGAAAGGCCGAGGATCTGCGCCAACTTCATCTGGGACAACTCGCTGTTCCACAGCACCAGCCGCACCACCGCAGCCGCGTCTTCGTCCTCCCATGCCTGCCGCAACTCGGGCAGCGCCCACACCTCCGGCGGGATACACCGGCACCCGGCCCGGCCGACGTGGGGAGGCCGACCGCACCCTCGGCACACCGCAACGGATTCGCTGGTCACGCTGCCTCCAGTCTTTCGGCAAGGACTTCCTTTGCTCTACGGCCAGATAGGCCGCACAACGCTGCCCCGCCCTGTGGAGTACTCATTTGATGGGCGCATAACGCCCGCTGTGTGCGATCCCAACGGACCAGGACCTCGGTTGCAACCCCATGGGCTGAAATCAGTTTCCCTCGGCCCTCTGTGTACGCCACGCGGCCGAGTCACGCATGTACAACGACTCCTCGGCCTGGCCGTCTTCGGCCACGGCTCCCCCTTCGATGACCAGGTGCCCTCGATCAGCACGGAACAACGCGTCCTGGACCTGGCGCAGCATGGTAGCGACTTCCGATGCTCCACGGTACGAATACAGTTCCCCGGCCCCCAGGTGGAAGCCGACCACCACCGAGTCCACCGCATCGGTCAAGGTGGCGACACGGCCGGTGAGCGGTTTTCTCCCCCGGCCCCGTTGCCCTTCTCACCGATGGTCAGAAACCCGGTGGTGGCTCTCCGATTTCCCACTCCTCGGGGAGTTCGATCTCCACAGGCTGGTTGAAGTGCTCGAAAATCAGCTCGTACGACGTGGAGATGGAGATCGGTGTTCCCTCATACTCGGTCTCGTACGCCACGAAGTACTGCATGTACAGCGGATACCCATCCGCGTCGATCCACAGGTCGAATGACACTTCGGGTGTGGCGATGACCGCGGGTTGCTCCGCCTCGACGTCGTAGCCCACCCGGTCCATGGTGAACACCCCGGTGTAGTGGTGGCCCTCGCGGTCTTCGATGTCGGGGTTCCCGGAGTGATTCCCCAGGTTGTCGGAGACCAGAGGTACCGTCGCCCTACCATGGTGGTCAATGGTCTCGGCAGTGCGAACGACCTGGTCAAGGATCCCCAACAGGCTGTCGCGTTCGGCATTGCGTTGGTGGGCCAGGGGCGCGTCGGCATCGCGGTAGTACTGCTGTGAGTACCCGTCCTCGCCCAAGGTTCCGAATCCGTGGATGACGTCGTCCGGCCCTTCACCTACACCGATCGCCGTTTGGAGGGTGCCGTCCGCGTAAGACCTTGTACTCAAAATCGGCTGGGGGTTCTCGGTGTAGGCGTACTCGATGAAGCTGGCGATCTCAGAAGTCAGTGCCTGTTCGAATGCCTCGAAACTCTCTGCCGCCATGGCAAGCTCGTACGCTTGCGCCATCACAGCGAAACCGTCCTCAGGTGTGGTGCTCACCGCGAGCGTACTCGGATCACCGGACCCGTCCCGGGAGGTTACGGGGTCCGCATCGCCCGTCACCTCCTCCAGCAGAACATCGCTCCCCTGCGTTCCTGGCCGTGCCAGGAACCAGGCAGCCAGAAGAACCAACACCAGCAGGGCGGCTGACCCCGCCAGCAGCGGCAGGCGGCCGACCTGGCGGAAACGGCGTACCCGACGCGGAGCGGGCGCGGTGACTCCGCGCCACTCGATAGCGATCAGGTCCGACAGCACCCGGGTGGGCGGTTGGGCGACCGCCGGTTGGAGCCTCGTGGTGTTCCAGTCGTCGGTGAGCGCTGCTAGGGCCTGCGCGGCGGAAGGTCGCCGTTCGGGGTCTTTGTCCAGCGCCCGCCGGACGAGGCCGAGCAAGGTGTCCGGCACGCCCTCCAGGTCCGGTTCCTCGTTGCGGGTGCGATAGGCCAACACGTCCGGGGCACCGGTCCCGAAAGGGTTGCGGCCAGTGGCGGCGAAGGCCACCATGCCGCCCCAAGCGAACATGTCGGAGCGGTCCGTGGCGCCGTGGCCCTGGTACTGTTCCGGCGAAATCCAACCCGGGGTTCCGATCAGCCCCCCGGTCCGGGTCAGGCCGGTCTCCTCCACGGCGCGGGCGATACCGAAGTCCAGCACTTTGGGGCCGGTGGGTGACAGGATCACGTTGCCGGGTTTGAGATCGCGGTGGACGATGCTCTCGTGGTGGATCGCGGCCAAGGCCTCGGCCAGGCCGGCAGCCAGCGCGGTGAGCATGCCACCGGACAGTGGCCCGTGCTCTCCTACGTGCTGGCGCAGGGTCTGGCCGGGTACGTACTCGGTGGCCATCCAGGGGGTGTCCGCCTGTGTGTCGGCTCCATGGAAGGCAGCCGTGCAGGTCGCCCGCACACGCGAGACCAACTCGACTTCCCGGGTGAATCGGGCGAGGAAATCCGGGTTGGCGGCGAACTGCGGGTGGATGACTTTGACTGCCGCACACAGGCCGTCGGAGCGCACCCCGGCGTAGACCGCGCCCATACCTCCCGCGCCGATCCGACCGACTACGCGGTAGTCGCCGAGCATCTCGGGGTCACCTGCGGAGGGCGACCGTATCCCCGGCGGCAAGCGATCAGGGCCGAAAGGGACGGTCACAGAAACAGGAGTGGCGGCAAGGCCGCTGGGGGTGGGTACGGGGTCAGGGGCTGTGGAGGACATGGGATCTTCCCTGCTAGGGGACGTGTGGACAGGTCAGAGAGCTGTTCAGGAGAAGTCCTGGAAGGCGCAACTGTCACGGGGGGAGCCGTCGGTGAGGGTGGCATCGTGCGGGGCGAGGGCGGGCAAGTCCGGGAAACTCGTGCCTGACCCCCCGGAGCTCCCGAAGCAGAAGCCGCCCGCGTAGTCCAATGGAACCGTGCCTCTGCGGTCCGCGGTGTAGTAAACGACCCCCGTCGATCTGCGCAGGAATCGCAGCGTGAATTCGGCCATCGGGTCGTCCGCGTCCACCCGCGCCAACAACCCGCGACTATCGGGGGTGTTGAGGGAAACCTCCGTGTCCTCAGGGCCGATGATGTCACCCACAGCAAAGTCGTCGCTCAACAGCTCCAGGGAACCGAAGTCAGGTAGGTACTCCGCCCGCACGGAAAACTCCGTGACACCCCCCGTCTGGACTTCATCGAAGGTGATGCGCAACTGCTCCAGCGGCTCACCTGCCTGGCCCAGAGCCGGTTCGAGGGTTCGTAGAAGCACCGGAGCCCTGCCCTCGACCGGGCGCACCGCTACAGTGCCGCTCTCGTAGAGATCCCGGTACTCCTCGGGGACGTCTACGAGAGCACCGGCGGCATCATCGGCCCCGCCTTCTCCCTCGCTGCTCCCTACCGCATCGGAGACCACACCGTCGTTCGGTGGCTCGCTCTCGATCGCGGCACCCTCCCCACCGCCTCCGCCGACAGTGGCCCACATCGTAAGTCCGGCGACAAGCGTCAGACTGAGTCCGGTCGCGGTCATTGTCAGGCCCCGGCGCTTCCGTGCGGCCCATGGGCGACGGGGCGGGGCATGGCGGAGCCACTCCCCAGGGCGGCTTCCGGGTGCCCCGATTCCGGTCCAGGCCTCGTCCAACACAAGGGTGACGTCCACCTCGCGGCTGGGGAGCGGCACGGTGCTACCTTCCCCGGACACAAGCGCGGCGAGCTCGTCCAACACCTGGGACGCATTGGGACGCCGCTCGGGGTCCTGATCGAGCGCGCGGTGCAGCAGGCTCCGCAAGTGCTCGGGAACGCCGTCCAGGTTCGGTGCCCTGGACAGGACGCGAATGGCCATGGTCTCGGAGTCGCCCGTGCCGTGCGGATGGGTTCCCGTGGCCGCGTAGGCCACCAGGGTGGCCCAGGCGTGTATGTCGGAGCGCTCCGTGGCAGGTCGCCCTCGGTACTGCTCAGGCGCGATCCACCCGGGGGTACCGACCAGTCCTCCGGTCCGGGTGATGGCGGTCTCCTCGACTGCCCGGGCAATGCCGAAGTCCAGCACCTTGGGACCGGTAGGTGACAGGATCACGTTGCCGGGTTTGAGATCCCGGTGCACGACGCCCACCCGATGCAGTGTGGCCAATGCGTCGGCCACACCGACCGCGAAGGCGATGAGAGCGGAACCGGTGAGTGGACCGTGCTCGCGGACATGGGCGCCCAGGGTGAGTCCCGGTACGTACTCGGTAGCCATCCAGGGAATGTCCGCCCTGACGTCCGCGCCGAGAAACCGTGGGACGCACACCGCCCGCACCCGACGCACGAGAGCGACCTCACGAGCGAAGCGGGAACGGAACTCCGGATCATCGGCGAATACCCGGTGCACGCACTTGATCGCTACCTGGATATCGGAGTCGTCTAGCCCGGCGTACACGGCTCCCATGCCTCCCGCGCCGATCCGGCCAACCACACGGAACGGCCCCAAATGGCGAGGCTCGTCGGCTGTGAGCGGTTGAAGGCCGTCCGGGAGGGGCCCGTGGGGGAAAGAAGGGTTCATGGCCGATACCCGTCGCTCGCAGGGCGTTTAACGCCCCGGGATGATCCGGTGACTGGGCAGCTGCCACCGACGGAGGTCGGCCCAGGTGAGAACGGGCCCTCCACGCCTGAGTTGACGCTCCACCGAGTGCAGAGGTTGACGCTCATATCGAGTGAGCAGCCAGTGCAAGAGCCCAGGGGAACCGGTCGAATGCACTCGCTCCGGCTCCCGGGGTGTGCGGGATGAACTCCCCCGGTCCGATCAGCACTCGAACCTGTTCTGCTCGGAGGTTCTCGACACTCTCCTGGAACGGGGTCCGATTGGCATAGGCGGAGTTCACGAACGGGAGGACCACGGTCGGCACTCCCAGACCGATCGCCTCGTTCAACACGTCCAACACGTAGTTGTCGGCGATTCCATTGGCCAGTTTGTTGATCGTGTTGAAGGTCGCCGGAGCGATGATGATGGCGTCCGCTTTGGGAGAGCGTGGATCTCCTGGCCTGCGATGCCGGCTTCGCACTGGTCGGCCGGTCTGCTTTTCCAGCGCTTCCACGTCGATGAAGCCGACAGCGGCCGGGGTAGCCATCACTTGAACGGCCCACCCTTGCTCCTGCGCCAACCCCACCAGGGTGCCGACCTCCGCGGCCGGTCCCGCCGCGCACACCACCACATAGAGCACCTTCTGATCGCCCACCTGTTCAGGCACCGACCCTTTCCGCGAGCTCGCTGACATCCCCGTAAAGGTTCCCGCCCGCCCGACTCCGTATGTCGTTGATCAACCGGTGCACCACGGGCCGCGCGCTCAGCTCCTCGCTCGCCATGTCCTCGACGTTGCGCAACGCCTGGTACGCCTGCTCTGTCTTCTCCCACTGCTGGTACGCGCGAGCTACGTCGATGAACAGGGTCGCGCGGCGTTCCATGACCTCGATGTTCTCCAATCGAACCTGTCGCGCGTAGTCGATCGCGTTCCCTGCGTCCCCCATCTCCACGGCCGCGCTCACCCGGTGTAGCAACACGTTCGTGGGGCCGAACGCCGTCCACTGGTAGTTGAAATCCCCTCCGAGCCGCGCACCCGTTTCCTCTGCCTCTTCGAGCAGGCCGAGTGCCTGATCCCGCTTCTCGCTTTTGGCCGCCGATACCGCTCCGCTCAGCAGCAGGGACCCGTACACCGACAGGGATTCGGGCGTGGGCTGATCCATCTCCGCGTCCACCCGCTCCGCGATACTCGTCGCCAGTTCCGTCGCCGCCTTGTAATGGCGCTCGCGCATCAACGCCCGTGCGAAGGCCCGAGCGCTGGCACCCACCACCTCGGGCCGCTCGCTGGCCTCCGCCGCCCGCATGCTCCGATCGGCGGCGAGGTAGGACAGCCCGCGCTCCTCGCATTTCAGCAGCAAGCTCGCCGCCACGTGGTAAGCCTCCGCCCGCAGAGCATGCGCCCGTGCGACCTCGTCCCCCTCCACACCGGTTACGGCGTCGTCCAACCCCCGTAGCAGGGCGGGAAGCCGCTTCGCCACTTCCGTGTAGTGGCACGCCTGGTATCCGGCCTTGGCCGCCCGAGTCCTCCGGGCCAGTTCACGCAGGTTCGTCGCCGGATGCGTCGCACCCTGGTCGCCTCCGGCGTACCGGGTCAGCGCTGCGGCGATCTCGTCCATGTCGAACAGGGAACCGGTGCTCGCCTGGAACAGAGCGGTGCCGGCCAGCCCGACGAATTCACGGCGACGCACGTTCGACTCCTCCCCGGGAAACAAGTCCACCTTCAGCACAGGCTGTATTGACCGACCAGGAAACGGGGATGGCCGGGCTGGTGTCACTGCTGTTCCCGAGCATCGCTCTGGGGATGGGGTGTCAGGCGGCCGAAGGATGCCGAGTCCGTTGAAGACGGCGTCACTGGTGCTTTTCCGTTTGAGCTTGGACCGCCCCGAGACGGCGTCGGAGATCGTGGACTGCGAAAGGCCGAGGATCTGCGCCAACTTCATCTGCGACAACTCGCTGTTCCACAGCACCAGCCGCACCACCGCAGCCGCGTCTTCGCCCTCCCATGCCTGCCGCAACTCGGGCAGCGCCCACACCTCCGGCGGGATACACCGGCACCCGGCCCGGCTGGCGTGGGGAGGCCGACCGCACCCTCGGCACACCACCGGCTCCTCGTTGGTCAGCAACGTGTGCCTTTCATCAGATGAAGGGATCGCTGGCTCCACGGTATCCATCATCCGACATGTGCGCCGGGTTTGTCAGAGAAAAGGACCAACGGCAGCCACGAGAACCGATAGTGATTACCACAGCGGCAGACGTTTGACCATCGATAAATCCGATGGAATTCGATAGATCTCCGGTACAGAAGAACCCCGGGGATTCGCACGATGGGATGCATGAACCCCGTCCTCCAAGAACACGCCACCCCATCCGACCAGGGCCACCCGCGCCGCCTCCATCAGGCGATCACCGCCCTGGCCGAGCAGGACGTGAACGTGTTCGTGTTCGCCGACGAAGGCCGACTTCTGGACGCGAGTCCCGCCTACGCCGAGCAGCCGGTCGAGCAGATCGCAGCAATCTGCTCGGGCCTGGTCACCGGCGCCCACCGCTGTGCCCGGCTCGGCCGGCCGGCCCGGACCAACGAGGCGTCCAGCGTCGTCATCCGCTACACGTCCGCCTCCGTGGTCCTGTTGCCGATCACCGACCAGATCTGGGCGGGGTGTATGTCCGGCCCCGACCAGGTGATCCGCACCGCTCATGCCCTCGCGCTGTTCGCCGAGCAGGCCGCACCCCTCGTCCCGAAGACGGTGGGGTGGAGCCTGCCCGCGATGACGGCCACGGGAATCGGGGGCGGAAGCCGATGACGTCGCGCCGCGTTATGGCCGCACCGCTCCCTTTCACCGCCCGCGCACCGCTGCCCGCGGTCGGTGAGCACACGCTGGTGCGGGCGATCGGCGAGGGAGCGTTCCCCTCCGCGACCGAGCTGGACCACCTGGTGGCGTCGGTGTGGCGGCGGGTACGTGATCTGGAGCAGATACGTCCGCACCGCCCGCTGACCGTGCTGGAGATCGCCTCCCGCGCCGGGTTGAGCCGTGGCGTGGCGATCCTGGCGGTGACGGAGTTGTTGTTGCGTCGCCAGGTCCGGGTGAGCCGCCCCCGCACGGGACTGCGCCTGCCGATGGCGGAGGTCCGCGACAACCTGGCGGCGACACACTTCGACCCGCGGTTGGCCTCGGCCAAGGTCCTGGTCCTGGGCACCCCCGAGCTCGCGGCCCGCCAGTTCGTGGGGTCCTGCTCCCACGCCCACCCCGTGGCGGTACAGGAGCAGATACCCGAACCACCCAGCACACAGGACGCGAAGGGCTCGGAAGGTGCGGGCGAAGCCGCGCAGGTGCACAGCGCGCTGGGTAGCGGGCGCCGGCCGCCCCTGAGCTCGCTGCTGATCTCCATGGGCACCCTCCCCGTCGGGGATCTGCACCTGTGCCTGCTCGCGCTCCCCGAACCGCAGATGTGGGATGCGCTGTGGCCCAGTGCCGTCCGTGATGCCTGCGGCATCATCCTCATCGCCCACCCCGACCACCTCGACGCGGCAGCCCACGCCCTTCCGCTGCTACGGGACCTGCACGTGCCCGTCCACGTGGTGCTCGACCATCCGGACGGCACCGCACCGGACACCTCCGCCGCGGCCGAACTTCTCCAGGTGGACCCGGAGCACATGACGATGGCCGACGTCCGCTCGGTTCCGGCGGCACGTGCCGCCCTGCGCGACCTGATCAACCAGGACCCGGTCCGGCCCGAACATCTCCCCCTGCGCACCCCGCGCGCCGCACACCCCAACGGCACGTCAACGTATGCAGAGCCCAAGGAAGGCCGCTGATGAGGAAGATCCTGATCGTCGGAGGCGGTACCTCGGGTCTCCACCTGGCCCACGGGCTGCTCTCCCACGGCTATGACGTCACCGTGATCACCGGGTCCTCCTCTCAGGAGATCAGGACCGCCCGCCCTTCCGTCACCCAGTTCACCCTGCCCAGCGCGCTGGCCTATGAGCAGGCGTCCGGGCTGGCCATGTGGGACCACCTGGCGCCCCGGATCACCGGGATCACCCTGGACCTGCACCCTCCGGGCGGCGTTCCGGTGACGGTGGAGTCCCCTCTTCCCACGTGGGGGGTGTCGGTGGACCGCAGGGTGAAGGCGGCCGACTGGCTGGAGTCCTTCGAGGACCGCGGCGGCATGGTCGTCATCCACGGGGTGACCGTCACCGACCTGGACTACTTCTCCCGCATGTACGACCTGATCATCGTCGCGGTCGGCCACGGGGAGCTGGGCCAGCTCTTCGATTCGGCGGGGTCCCGCTCCGCATCGCGGCGGGTCCTCGCCCAAGCGATTCTGGACGGTGTCCCCGACGGCCCACATGCCCAATCGCACCCGGTGCAGGCTCCGAAGGGCGCGCATCCCGGGTACAAACCCGAACCGGTGCTCGCGGATTTCGCCGCAGTGGCCTCGGGTCCCGAGCTGCGAGCGATCCTGTCCCCGGTCCTGACCCCCGACGGCCCCCAGCACGTGCTTCAGCTCATGGGGCCCGTGGGAGGCCCGATGGAGCGCTGGCCCGACCGTCCCGGCCCCGAAGAACTCCTGGGGCTGATGCTGCGGATGCTGGCCGAACACGCCCCCGAGCTTGCCGCGCGGGTGGGCAAGGCGGAGCTGCTGCACGAGTGGGATGCCGGTCTTCACTCCTACAACCCGCACGTACGCACCCCGGTCGGGGCCCTGCCTTCGGGTGGGGTGGTGCTGGGCATGGCCGACGTGGTGGTGTCCGCCGACGATCCCATCGCAGCCCAGGCCAACACCGTCAGCGTTGCCTGCGCCAACCACTACCTGTCCCGCATCCTCGGCCACGGCGGCAACGAGTTCACCGAGTCCTGGATGGAGGAGACCTTCACCGGCGTGTGGGAAGGCAGCCCGACTGCGGAGTACCCCCTCGCCGGCATGGGACAAGCCGCCTCTGGCCTCGGCCAGGTACTGGACCGGATCTGGTCTCCCGACGCTCCCGTCCATCTCACCCAGGTGCTCGGCGCTGCGGTCGCGCACCAGCCGGTGGCGGACCGGTTCATCGGTGATCTGGACGATCCCCGCCGCTATGCCGCATGGCTCTACGACTCCGGCGCCGCCCGCGCCTTCCTCTCCCAGGTCACCGCAACCGCCGGACGGGGCTGAACACCTCCGTACCGGCCGAGCCCCGTCCGCTCCCCACCCCCCTTTGGAGCACCGCCATGCCCAACCCGCCGAACACCACCGCCTCCGCCGTGCCCGCCGTCGACGTCACGTTCCAACCGGACCTGTGGTCGCAGAGGAAGATGACCCACCTCTACGACTGGATCGTCATCCGCGGCACCTACCCGCTGCTGTGGGGCTGCCGGTGGAAGTATCCGGCCCGCCTGTACCGGCACGCCCTGCGTTCCGGCATGACCGTGCTGGACATCGGCCCCGGCTCGGGCTTCTTCCTCGATTGGTTCGCCCCCGGGAGCCTGCGGCTGCACCTGCTGGACCGCTACCCCGGATCGCTGACCGCCGCCGCGACCCGCCTGGCCCGGCACCGGCCCGCCCTGCACACCGGCGACGCCCTGGACCCGCTCCCCCTGCCCGCCTCCAGCGTCGACCTGGTCGTCCTGGGCATGGTCCTGCACTGCCTGCGCGGGCAGACCATCGCCGCCAAAACGCCGGTGTTCGACCACATCCACGAGGTTCTCAAGAAGGACGGCCAAGGCGAGTTCCTCGGCTACACGGTTCTGGCCCACGGGGTGAGGCACAACCCGCTGGGACGGCTCGGCCTGGGGCTGCTCAACCGGCGGGGTGTGTTCGCCAACTCCGGCGACTCCCTCACCGACCTGGTGAACGCCCTCAACTCCCGGTTCGAGATCGTCGAGCTGTCGGTGCGCGGGTCGGTGGCGCTGTGGCGGGTGAGGACCCGATGACCGCCCTCACCCACTCGCCGTCGCGGGGGCCGGTCGCGATCATCGGGATGGGCTGCCGCCTGCCCGGGAACATCGACTCTCCGAACCTGCTGTGGAAGGCGCTGCTCGACGGCCGGGACCGCATCACCCGCATCCCGCAGGAGCGGTGGGAGACCATGGTCGCCCACCTGCACCCCGACCAGGTCCCCGCCGCCCCCTACCCGGCGGGGGTCGTCGACCACCGCTTCGACCACGACTTCTTCGGAACCTCCGCCGACGAGGCCGCGGAAATGGACCTCCAGCAGGGCTGGATCCTCGAAACCGCCCACGAGGCGCTCGCGGACGCCGGGATCACCCCGGCGTTGCTGGCCGGGTCGGCCACCGGGGTCTACGTCGGCGCGGCCTCGATCGACCAGGCCGCGGTCAACTTCGGAAACAGGCGACGGGCCGGGGTGTTCACTGGATCCGGGGCGGGGATGGCGATCCTCGCCAACCGCCTCTCCCACCACCTGGACCTGGCCGGGCCCTCCCTGACCCTGGACACCGCCTGCTCCTCCTCGCTGACCGCCCTGCACTACGCCGTCCGCGACCTACGGGCGGGCGACACCCGGCTGGCGGTGGTCGCCGGGACGAACATCCTCACCGCCCCGACCATCACCGCGTCGTTCGTGGAGACCGGGGTGCTGTCCCCCGAAGGCCGGTGCAGGCCCTTCGACCAGTCCGCCGACGGGTACGTGCGCTCCGAAGGGGCCGTGGTGCTCGTGCTGGCCCGCGCAGGGACGGCGGCCGAGCGCGGCCACCGGGTATGGGCGCACGTGGCCGGAACCGGAATCGGCCACGGCGGCCACACCCCGCACCTGCTCGCGCCGCGGGCCTCCCGGCAGGCCGCCGCCCTCTCCCGGGCCCTGGCCGATGCCGGGATCGGTGCCGGGCGGGTGGGGTGGGTGCAGGCCCACGGCACCGGCACCAAGGCCGGGGACCGCATCGAGGCCGACGGCATCGCCCAAGCACTGGGCCACGGCGCGCCGGTGGCGGTCGGATCGGTTAAGAGCACGCTGGGCCACCTGGAAGGAGCCGCCGGCGCCCTGGGGGTGATGGTGGCGGCCCTGGCCGTCCACCACGGCCGACTCCCGCCCACCGCCCATCACACCCGTCTGCGCGCCGGGTTGGAGAACAAGGTGCGGGTGCCCACCGAGGTGGAGCCATGGCCTACCACCAGCGCAGAGGAAGGGAAAGGACAGCGGGTGGCCGGGGTGTCCTCGTTCGGGTTCGGTGGCGCCAACGCCCACGCCGTCATCACCCAGGCCCCGGCCGCCGAGGCTCCTGTGGGTGAGGATCCGATGCCGTTGCCGGAGACCGTGATGGTGTCCGCGCACACCCCGGCGGCGCTGGCCCATGCCGCCGAACGCCTGGCCGAACAGATACCCGAAGCCGGGTCGGTCGGGATCGTCGCCGACACCGCCCTGGCCCGTGGAGGCCACCACCCGTACCGGGCCGCGGTCGTGGCCCGCGACCTCGGCGGCCTCGTCCAGGGCCTGCGCGCCCTCCAGGACGGGACCCCCTCACCCGACGTCACCGGCCCCGGCCAGGCGCCGAAGGCCCGCCCCCGGGTCGTGTTCGTCTATACCGGGCACGGCAGCCACCACCCCGACGCCGGCCTGGAACTGATGTGCCTGCCGGTGTTCGCCGCCGCAGTGACCGAGGCGCGGACGGCGCTGTCCCGACGCACCGGCTACGACGTGTGGGCGCCCGGTCAGCCGATCACCTCATTCGTCGACGCCCAGCACTGCACCTTCCTCGTCCAGGCAGGGCTCACCGCGCTGCTGTCCGCGCGCGGCATCCACCCGGATCTGGTCCTGGGCCACTCCGTCGGGGAGATCGCCGCCGCTCACATCGCCGGCATCCTTCCGCTGGACGCCGCCGCCCGCGTGCTCGCCGAACGCTCCCGACTGCTCGGCGGATTGGCCGACGCCGGTGGTCTGCTGGCCGTCCGCGCCACCGTCGACCGGGTCGAGGAACACATCTCCCTCTATGCCGGCCGGGTGGCGATCGCCTCCTACAGCGCCCCCGGTGTGCAGGTCGTCGCCGGACCCCTCCTCGACCTGGAGCATCTCCAGGCGGACCTCACCGATTCGGCGGTGTGGTGCAAGCGGGTACCGGACGCCATCCCCGCCCACTCGCCCGCGGTCGACCCGATCGTCCCGGAGCTGCGCCGGGTGCTGGCCGGGTTGGTCCCCCACCCCGCGCAGGTGCCGATCATCTCCACCGCCCACCCCACCGACCCGGCCGATCCAGCCGGGCTGTGGAGCCCCGCCTACTGGGCCGACCAGGCCCGTTGCCCGGTGCGGTTCACCGACGCCCTGCACACCGCCTCCGCCGTTCTGGGAGAGGAACCGGTGGTGTCCGTGGAGATCGGGCCCAAGGCACTGCTGGTGGAGCACATCGCCCACACCCTCCCGAGCAACGCCACGGTCGCGATCACCGCCCACCCGGACGGATTCGCCCACGGCATCGGAGCGCTGTACACCCACGGCGTCACCCCTACCGGGCCCACCGACCGCGCCGACCCCCGCATGCCCATCCCGCCCGGCTGGGACCGCACCGGCCGCCCCACCCCGGCGCACCGCGACGGACCCGTGCCCCCGCCCAAACCCGGGCAGGTACCGGACCACCTGGCCGCCGAGGTCGCCCGCCTGGTGCACCTGCCCGACGGCCTCGATCCAGACTCCACCTGGGCCGAGACCGGAATCCAGAGCCACGGCCTGCTCCAGCTCACCTCCCGGCTGCGCCGCATCCCGCCGTGGCAGACCGTCGACATCCAGTTGTTCCTGCCCGACCGCACGTGGCGGCAGGTGGCCGCCGACCTCGACCGGCACCTGACCGCCCCTGCCGACCTCCACGTCTAGGACCCGCCATGACGACCCCGCCGCCGGAAGGCGTCGACCCGCACAAGGCCAGCCCCGCCCGGCTCTACGACTACTACCTGGACGGCAAGGACAACTACCCGGTCGACCGCGAGGTGGGCGACCGGCTCCTGGAGAAGATCCCCGAGATCCGCTCGATGGCCCTCGCCAACCGGGCCTTCCTGCGCCGGGTGGTCCGATACATGGCCGGAGAAGGAATCGACCAGTTCCTCGATCTGGGGTCGGGGTTGCCCACCGCCGACAACACCCACGAAGTCGCCCAGACCGTCAACCCCGATGTCCGAGTGGTCTACGTCGACCACGACCCCATGGCTGTGGCCCACGGCAACGCGGTACTGGCCACCGACCCCGAGCGAACCGCCATGGTGGCCGCCGACCTGCGCAACCCCGCAAGCATCCTGTCCCACCCCGACACCAGGCGGTTGATCGACTTCGACCGACCGGTGGGCCTTTTGCTGATCGCGGTGCTGCACTTCCTGCCCGACGACACCCGCCCCTACGGGATCGTGCGCACCCTGCGCGACGTGCTCCCGACCGGATCGATAACGGCGATCAGCCACGTCGAGAACCAGACCGCGCCCGACCGAGCCGCCCTCATGGAGGAGGTCTACGCGAGCACGTCCGCTCCGGGCCGAACCCGCAGCCATGCGGAGATCAGCCGTTTCCTCGATGGCATGGAGATGGTGCACCCCGGGGTGACCTACGTGTGCGACTGGCGGCCGGAACTATGCGACACCTACTGGCCCCCGGATCAGGCCTGGGTGCTGGGCGGTGTCGGCCACATCTGAACACGCCCGGTTTTCTCCGACGCAGTCCTTTCTCCGCGGGTACCGTCCGCCCTTCCCTGCCTTGGAAGGGATCCCGCAGGTGGCCCCGTCCCGCAGGGGACCGGGACGGGGCCACCCCACCCACCCCCGACCTCCACACACCAACACGGAAAGCAACCAAATGATGTCTTCCAGGTCGCTGCCATCGCCGGGCCCGAGGTGACCGCCCACATGGTCAAACAGCCGGAAGCAGGCCGCCCCTCCCCCAGGAGCGCCAATGAGTGATCACCGTTCAGTCCCCACTGTCGTGCGCACCGGTGAGGAGGTGCCGTGTCTCTGAACCAGATCAATGGTGAAGTCGGAGGGGCCGCGGCCGTCGCGCAACTGCGCGATGTGCACGGGTCCGTGCACCTGACGGCTGCCCCTGCTCCGCAACCACCACCGTCTCCCCGCCAGCTCCCACCGCACCAGTTGTTCGTCGACCGCGAACCCGCGCGTGCCCACCTCGACCGGGCCTGGGACACCCGACACGGCACCTGCTGGGTCGCCGTCGAGGGAGCACCCGGCATCGGCAAGACCGCCCTGGTCGTCGACTGGTGGCACCGCAACCCCGATCGGTGGCCCGATGGCGTGGTCTACACGGATCTGTCCCGCAGCATCGCCGACACCACGCTCCGGCGGTGGTGCGCGGCTCTGGGTCACACCGGCCTCCCCGACGACCCGGGGCAGGCGGTGGAACTGTGGCGCACCTTGACGCACCACCTGCGTCTGCTGGTGGTGATCGACAACGCCGACCCCGCCCGCGCCGACGAGGTCCAGGACCTGCTCCCCGCGGGGTCCGGGTGTGCCGGGGTCGTGATCGGCACCCACGGGTGGACACGGCTCGTGGCTCGCGGCGGTCGCCTCGTCCGGCTGCCTCCGCTGGACACCGGCACGGTCTCCGGGCTCATCGCCCGCTTGGTCGACCGGCCCTTGCCGAGCGCGACCCTGGACGCCGCCGCTGCGGCCGCCGGCGGCTCTCCCCTGCTGGCCGGGTTGCACGCCTGCCTGCTCGCCCTCGCTCACCCCGACGACACGGAGACGCTCTCCATGCCCGATACCGTTGACCGCGCGCTGGACCTGCTTCCCGAGGGCACCGTCCGGGCGGCCGCACGGCTGGCCGCCCACCCCGGGCCGCACCTGTCGGCGGACCTGGCCGCCGCCTTGTGGAGCGTGCCCTTCGCACAGGCCGCGGCCGTGCTGGGCACCCTCACCGTCGCCCGGATCGTCACCGACCTGGGAGACCACCGCTACACCCTGCCCGGGCCGGTCCGCGTGGCCCTGGGCCTCCGCCTCACCGGCACCGACCGTGCCGAGGCCATCGACCGGGCCGCCCGTTTCCACCGGCTCCGGGTGGCCGCCGCCGACCTCGCGCTCAACACATGGCGATGGCGCGCTGATGGACAGGGGCTGGAGGAGGCCGCCCAGGCCCAGCAGACCGAGGAACGGACGTGGTTCCCCACCAAGGGTGCGGCGATGGCCTGGCTCGATGACGAGCTCGACAACCTGGTGGCCCTTGCCGGACTCCTGGCCGAGGACGAGCGCGTCGAGCTCTGGTGCATCGCCGAGCACATCGCCACCTACGTCAACCACCGCAAGCCCTGGGCGGCCGCCACGGTCCTGTACCACCACGGCATGGGAGCCGCCCTGGCCTGCGGCGACCAAGTGGCCATCGCCCTGATGCACCAGCGGGCCGCCGTCATCACCACCGACCCCGATGACCAGCGCGCGCACCTGGAGGCCGCCCTGGACACCTACCGGGCCGCCGACCACCCCGAAGGGGTGTGCTCGGCCGAGCAGTCCCTGGCCGACCACCTCAGCCAGACCGGGGACCTGGACGGCGCGGAGGAACTCTACTGCGCCTCGCTGGCGGGACACCTGGCGATCGGACGGGGCCGCGGAGCCGCGCTCACCCTCCGCAAACGCGCCGAGAACCGGGCCCGGATGGACCACATCGACGAGGCCGCCGCCGACTTCACTCACGCCCACCAAGCGCTCCTGGGTTTGGGATCCCCGGACACCTACCAGGCCACCCGCACGGTGCAGGGCCTGCTCCGGGTGCTGACCCTCACGCCCCCGGAGCCCGTCACCGTACGGGTGCTGGAGATGTTGGCGCAGCAGACGCTGCACCAGGCCCGCCTTGACGGCGCGGTCCACGAGCAGGCGGGTCTGCTCACGAGCCTGGCGGGCCTTGCCCGGATGCGCGGTGAACACGACCGCGCACACGCACTGGCCGATGCCGCTCGGCGGTTGATGGCACCGACCGGTCACCCCGGCAGCGACCCGCCGACGGCAACGCAGGCACCGGCACGGTGACCTCCGAGGAGCCCAACGGCCCGTGCCCGGCCACCGAGCCGTACCGCGACCAGACCCGTCACCTTCGTCTCAGCACCTCTACGTGGAGAAACGCCATGCCTCCTGCCCTTCTCACACCCGTTGCCTTCGAGTCCTTCCATGACGCCTACCTGGCCGTCCTGGAAGCGGTCACCACCGCCCCGGAGTACCGCACCTCCTCACGCGGCAACGACTCCGCCGAGGTCACCAACACGAGCTTTAGGCTCACCGACCCCCGCAACCGGCTGCCGTTCCTGGAGCGGCGGGCGGTCAACGTCGTCTACAACATCGCCGAGGCCCTGTGGTACGCGGCCGGGCGCGAGGACCTCGCCATGATCGGCTACTACGCGCCCGGCATGGGCGCCTACTCCGCCGACGGCAAGGTCCTCACCGGGACCGCGTACGGCACCAAGCTCTTCTCCCCCGACCGGGAGGAGGTCACCCAGTGGACGCGGGTGTTGGAGCTGCTGCGCGCCGACCCCGACACCAAACGCGCCGTGCTGGCCATCTACCGGGCCGAGGAACTCGCGGTGCCCGACAACCCCGATGTGTCCTGCACCCTGGCCGGCCAGTTCCTGCTGCGGCAGGGCCGGTTGCACCTGACGTGCTACATGCGCGGCAACGACGCCTACATGGGCATGGTCTCGGATGTGTTCGCGTTCACCTTCCTCCAGGAGGTGGCCGCCCGCGAACTCGGCGTCGAGCTGGGCCACTACACCCACCACGTCGGCTCCATGCACGTCAACGACCGCGACACCAAGGCCGTGCGGCGGGTGCTCAACGAACCCCGCACCCCCGGCTACGTCCGCCCCGACCCGCCCCTGCCGACCATGGGCGCCGACACCTCCATGGCCGTCATCGCCCAGGTCCTGGAGCACGAGGAGACGCTGCGCACCGACCGGACCGGCTACACCCCCGCCCAGGTGGCCGCGCTGCCGCTGCCCGCGTACTGGCGGCAGATCGTCCTGCTGTTCGAGGTGTACCGGCAGATCAAGCACACCGACGCCCCGGTGGGCGCCGCTCACCTGGCCGCGCTCGATCCCGGATACCGGTGGCTGGCCGCCCGGCGGTGGAAGAACCGCATGCCCGCGCAGGTCGCGGCGTGACGGCGCTCGTTCCCGGTGGCGGGTGGGGGCGGTGGACGGTGGCGCTGTGCAAACCGGACGCGACCCGCCGCGGCCTGGTCGACACCGTCCTGGAGCACATCGCCGCCCACGCCCACCTGGTGCACCGCCGCACCGTGGTCGTGGACGAGGAGCAGATCCGCGCCCACTACGCGGACATGCTCGCCCTCGATGACCGGTTCCCGTTCGACGTGGCCGCCGAGCTGCGCCGCAACTGGGTCGGCCAAAGGGTGACGGTCGCCCTGTTCCGCGGTCCCACCGACGACACCCCGCAGCGGGTCCGCGCGCTGCTGGGCCACTACGACCCTGCCCAGGCCGACCCGGACACCCTCCGGGGCCGCTACGGCACCGACTCCACCGCTGCTGCCCGCGCCGAGGGGCGGTTCATCGACAACCTCGTCCACACCAGCGACGACCCGGCCGGCGCCGAGCGTGAGTTCGGCGTGTGGTTCGGCCCGGCGTTCGCGCACCTGCTCACCTCCACCCTCCGATCCGAGGAGCCGTCACCATGACCGAGACCATGCTGACCGACGGGGCGTCGATCCCCGTCGGCCCCCGCGCCCTGGCCGTGATGCCCGCCGGACAGCAGGCCGGGCTGGACCCGTACATGGCGCAGATCATCACCAACCGCAAGAGCGGGCTGTCGCTGAACCACATCATCGGCTGCCCGCTGGACTGCGGCTACTGCGTCCGCCACTTCTGGGGCGACTTCGACAACAAGACCCCGCAGCTCCTGGTCACCACCGCAGAGGCGGTGGAGATACTCCTGGGCCATGAGGCGTTCGCCCCGCACACCACCCCGATCCAGCTCTTCAACAAGGCCACCGACCCGATGCTGCCCGGAGTCAAGCCGCACACCTTCGCGGTCCTGGAGGAGCTGGACCAGCGGGGCCTGCGCAACCTGGTGCTGATCATCACCCGCTTCCACGTCACCCGAGCCGACATGGAACGCTTCGAGGCCCTGGTCAACGTGCGGGTGACGCTGCTGTTCACCTACTCCGGCATCACCGACTCCCGGGTGGAGCCGATCGCGAAGTCCCAGGCCACGGTGAGGTCGATCGAGACCGCCGCCGCGCACCGCCGCCGCACGAAGGTCATCCTGTACTGGCGGCCCATCACCCCCGGGTGGAACGACGACCCGGACACGATGCGGGGCGTGCTCGACCTCGCCGACCGCGCCCAGGTCGACGCCCTGGTGTTCACCGGCTACTACCACAAGCAGGAGAACGCCACCTACCTGCGCGACCTCGGCGTGGAAGTGCCCTATAAGACCGACTACCAACGCCGCAAAGTGCTGCCCGAAGAGCTGGACGCAAAGGTCGTCCGGGCCTGGCAGAAGCACGGCACCGGTGTGCCGCTGTTCCGCAAAACGAGCTGCGGGGTCACCTACGCCCACCAGGTACCCGACTACAACGGCCACTGGGGCGTGCCGGAGCTGTGCGACATCTGCCCCGCCGCCCAGCGCAGGATCTGCGCCGACGACCACCGTGCGCCCACCCGGGACGAGTTCCGGGCCGCGCTGGACTCCTTCGGCTACGACACCGACGCCCCGTTCCTGGTCGAGGGCGGGCACGTGCTCACCCACGCCCTCGGCGAGCAGCGACGCTACGCTCTGCAACACCGGCTGCGGTTCCAGGTGTGGGAGGTCGACCACCCGCACCTGCACCGCGCGCACGGACGCACCCTGGCCGGGTACACCCTGAGCCAAGACGAACAGCACCGACTCGACCAGGCCCGACAGCGGCTCGCGGCGGCCGCACGCCACGAAGACGACTGACCGAACACGAGGGGGACCCGTCATGGCCGACCAGGCGTGGACGAGGATGCCGCTGGTCGCGCTGGACCTGGAGGGCACCGGCTCCCAGGACCGCGACCAGGAGGCGATCCTGGAGATCGCCCTGGTCCGGCTGGTCGACGGGTCCCCCGACCTGGCCACCGCCTACGACACCCTCGTCAACCCCGGCCGGCCGGTCCCCCGCCGTCCCTGGATCAGCCCCGGCCTGAACGACGACACCCTCAAAGCCGCGCCCCGCCCCGAGCAGATCGACGACGCCCTGGTGACCCGACTGGAGGGCCGCTACCTGGTGGGCCACAACATCGGCGTCGACAACAGGCTTCTCCGCCTGCGGCACCCGCGGGCGGCCCCGGCCGGGCTGATCGACACCCTGCGCCTGGCACGGGCCCTGGACGTGCCAGGCCCGAAAGGACTCGGCGCCCTGCTGGATCGGTTCGGGCTACGCGACCGTGTCAACGAGTTGGTCCCCACCGGCAGGCCGCACCGCGCGCTGTGGGACGCCGTGGCCGCAGCCCTCCTCTTGCGCGAACTGGCCACGCAGGGCGGGATCACGTCCTGGGCGGAACTGATCACCGCCGCCAGTGCAGAAACAATCCCAGACCAGCAGGGTCAGGAGACTTTGTTCTGACCAGGACAGGCTCACAGGCATTTCACTCGCCCAAGCCTGCGATGTCTTCGCTCGCGCTGATTCGGATACCACCTCAGGGTCCACGCGGCCGTCGTGGGAACCGCTCAACCGCAGCCGCATCGCCGACGCCGAAGGACTGGCCGAGACCGGCCAGCGCTTCCTCACCGAGCGCACCCAGCGGCAACGACGCATGGACGCCCCGACGCTGGGGCGCCTACGGGTAAATCTCGGACAGGCGCCCCCCGGTGTTCACCAAAGCCTCCACTGCACCTAAAAGATTAAGATCAAGATTTTTTGCACCCCTCGCTGGGATATCCCAGCTCCCCCAAGTAGGAGATTCTACTGCGCACCCCAGCAGCAAAATGCGACCAGTCGAGTTGTTCCACTGGCTCAACTGGACTCAGGGACTCCTTAGAAGAGGTGACGTAACAAACAGAGTCATACAAAGACTCATCAATAAGCCGCTGACAGAAAATCCCGAACCGATCCTGATAGGAAGCCCCCCGCCAAATAGCCTCAGGCGGAAGTGCGGCCTTCTTCGCGAAATTGACTGGACGCCGGGAGCCCTCATCGTCCTCCATAATGAAGAAGTACCCCAACCACGGCTTTTCCTTGGGATACAGATCAGCCAATACCGCACGACGAAGATCCACAGCGCTGCCCAGTGCCTCTTCCACACGGTTGTTGTAGTTTTTACCAAATGAAGGAGCGCCAAGAGCCTTCAGCTCAAAAGCCGCAACTAATGTCTGCTTCAGACTAACGACCACGTCCCACTGCTTCTGGGGTCGAAAATATCCCGGAAGCTCCAACCCTTGCTTTCGATCGATACGAATAGCATCTTCTGGGTAGCCAGCTTCGAGGAAGAACTTCTTGATCAGCCTCGCGACGCCATCAAAGTGCTTTCCACCTCTGACAGAACCAGCTGTTCCGGCGCCGACCGCACCTTTAATCTTGGAAATTTCACCCTGTTTATTTTTCACACCCCAGTACTCGGCGATAGCGTCCTCAAAGTCCTGACGAGTAACCGCCAACCTGTCCTCCTAGTCGGGAAGATGATCCAGGCCGTAGGCATCCAGTGCCGCTCGTGTTGCTGCCTCCACATCGCGGTTCCTGAAGGCCTCGGCTAGTTGCAACCGAACCTTATCGCTCAGCTCGGACGGTTCGGGAACCCGGATCTTGCGCAGGTACTGGGCTTGGAACCGCAAGGTTCCACCGCGCATCTTGACCGCATAGGCCTGAACGAAGGCCTGTGCGATCTTGGAGATCAACAGGCCGCCTAGAACCTCTAAGTCCCAGACATCGGAGACGATGTAATAGAGGTTGTGGTGAGGGTAGACACCCTCCTTGTCGAGGACCGGATGGATCGTGGTCTTCATGTCCGGGAGCAACAGCTTCGGTTTGCCCACCAGGGCATGATCGACCTTGTCAATGGTCTTATACCAGCGCTCGGGCTGTTGGACCGCGACGTAACGTTTGCGGAGTAGATGAGCGTTTTGTACGAGGTAAGTCCGCAGGCGCGGGAACCGGTCCAGGTCAACCAGTTCCCCGTTACGGGTCCAGGGGTTGACCAGGTAGTACCCCTGCCATTGGTAGGTGCCGGTCTTAGTGTCCCGGACCATGGCCAACGGCAGGAGCCGATCTTCCTCCACCAGGTTGGCATCGGTGGTGATGAAAACCTTGTCGGCGCCGGTCGCCACTCCGATGCCAACCCGTGTGCCGGCCGTGCGGTCTTCGAGGACACTGAAACGGTCGTTGAGGTCTTCCAGCATGGCCAGACGTGCTGGGGAAGCCGCGGGCCAGAGTTCAGTCCCGGAGAACCAGTGCGGCAGCCGTGCTGCTTGATAGGTCGGTTTCTCGATGACCTGGCTCTCTGGCTCCAGGCTCCAGTCGTAGAGCTCTCGTGCCTCAGCCTGGGAGAAGCCCTTCCTGGTGTCGGCTGCCACCGCGCTGCCCTGCTGTTGCTTGCTGATGATGGTGATGGCGGGGTAAGCGGAGACCTGTTCTTCAAAGGCATCCACGTCATGCATGGTCAGTACGAAGTCAACGCTGAAGCCTGAGGTCACGAGCTCGCGTAGACGTGCTCCGTACTGGTTGTGCATCCATCGGTCTGCGCAGATGAATCCGAGCTGTCCCTGTTCCCGGAGGGTGCGCAAGGCTGCCTCGTAGAAGCCAACGTAGATGTCAGCTCGGCCGCCCATGGTGGGGCATGCTGCCCGGTATCGAGCCATGCGCTCACGAGGAACATCTTCGAGGCGGATGTAGGGCGGGTTACCGACGACGAAGTCCACGGCTTGGCCGCGGTGGTGTGTCAGGAGGTAGTCACCTTGGGTGATCCAAGTTTGAACGGCATTCTCGACCGTCGATTCGTCCCACTCCTGCTCCTGCATCTGAGTGCGGACCAAGTCCCGGCTGGCCTTGACGTTCGCTTCGAACAGGTCGAAAGCCCGTAGCGCTTGCCGGGCTTCGTCCAGGTCGCGGTTGTGGAGCTTGCAGGATGCGCTGAGCCGTTGCACGATCGGGCCTAGGAACGCTCCGCTTCCGCACGCGGGCTCAACGATCGTGAACGTGGCGAGGTCGCGCTCGGGGGTGTAGCCCACCAGGTCCAGTATGAGCTCAACGACCCATCCGCGGGTGAAGACCTCCCCATGGGTGATGGCTTCACGCATCGAGGAGGGAAGTCGTTCGGTGGCATGTCGCAGGTCAACGGTAGTCACGAAACGACCCTATAGCGCTACTCTCCTCGCCCGTCCCCGAAGGAAATCCTGGCTTCGATGTACCTCGGTTCAAGGGAGCTGGGGAGGCGAGACCAGCACACACCATGGCCTCTAACGTAACCGGCACGAGACACCCGCGTCACCGATGACCTGGCCGACGTGCTCCACAGTCCCCCCGCCGAAGTGTGGTCGGGGGTGCGCATCGCCGGAGACACCCCACTGGAGGGGGTGTCGATGCGGTTGGCCGCCACCACCCCGAGCACCGGCCGGATGGTCGTCAAACCCCCCGCGCTCGGCAGCGACCTGGTCGCACCCGCCGTCCCAGCGCTCAACCCGGCCCTCCTCGCGGGGGCATTGCTGGCGTACCTGAGCGTGCGCAGGCTCCCGGGCGCCGACACCAAGGTGCGGTTCGAACTCGGTGCCATCGGCCACGGCCCCCAAGGTGAGCACCTGGCCCGGCAGATCATCGACCGCACCCGGGACTGGGACGTCGACCGGACCGCGATCCCCGAGATCACCGCCCACCAGACGGGTATGCCGGTGGAGAACCCCGACGGGGTGATCATCGAGAAGAACGACAGCATGCTAGTCGTGAGTCTGCGCTGACGAGTATGTGCGGCGAGGTGGTCCGCTGCGCCTGGGCCGGACGGCGCAGTGGCCCCTCGCCACGCCCTCTACCCGGGAGACGACACCGGGTGCGCCGGGCTTTCAGATGTCGGACTCGATGAGGTCGGCTCCTTCGGTGAGGGCTCCGGCAACGTCACCGTCCCTCCATGTCACGGCGAGGAGCACGGCCAGGGCCCGCGCCTGTGCGGCGGCAAGCCGGAGTTTGACCGCCTCGGAGCCGACCCAGGTGACCAGGCAGACCCAGGGCACACCGTGCTCTCCTGCGGACAGGTCATCGCGTTCGGCGTAGACGGTCACCGGATGGCCGGTCCGGTCGTGCAGGAGCCGCAGGTGCCGGACCGCATCCGAGGCGCTGGCATCGTGGTCGTTCTCGCACCACGCAGGGCAGGCGAACATGGTCGGGGCCGTTCTGGGGTGCGGAAGATTTTCAAGCGGGGAGGTCCATCGGACCGGGTGCAGTCGCTCCGGAGCGGTACGGCAGACACGCAGATGCGGACCGAACCGCGCCCCGTACACCTCACGGCCCTCGATGTCCGACCCGAGGTGATGGATCGGGACACCGAACAGGCCAGCCCACCGGCCCAGCGCGGACCGGCTCATGGTCTCGCGCACCTCGAACACCGTGCGGGGAGTCATGGGCGGCGCACCTCCCGGGACCGGGCGCGACGCAGCCCGGCAGCGGCCTCCACCGCCAGATCGGCCAACCGCTCCAGTGCGGCGACCCGCTCGTCCGGAGTGCCCGCGGAGACCACCGCAGGGGTGATGTCGATGTAGCACCCGGCAATGACCAGGGATGTCGCAGCTCCCGAACCCATGGGGTCGTGCGTGAGTCGGACATCGGTCTCGGTGAGGTCGGTGATGGTGACGACGGTCGTGGCGTGCATCAGGCACCACCCGCCGTCCCGCCCATGCGTTCACGGACAGCGATCAGGGCGGTGATGAGGGCTTCCACGTAGGGGGCGTCGAGGTCGTCGAAGCCGGTCTGCAGGTGCAGCGTGACGCCGGGAGCCAGGTCGAGCAGAACGGCCCCGGGGGTCAGGTCCGGCACATCTGCGGACCATGTGAGATGGACGTCGGCCGCATCCGGCTGGGTGATGGACACCTGGTCCACATGGGTACGGGCGGTGACCAGGGCGGTGCTCACACTCCCACCCCCACGGCCTGTCGCCGACGGACGGCCACAGCCGGATCCGCGGGGTCGAGGTGCGGGTGCGGGTGCGGGGTGGAGATCTCTTGCAGCACGGCGACACCCAGCCGGTCGCGGTCTTGCATCCGGCGGCGGCGTTCCTCTTCCCAGGCCCGGTAGTAGGGGCGGACAGGGCTCTCGTCGAGGACCGGGGACCGCCAGGTGGAGGGGAGGGAAGCGGTCCATCTCGGAGGCTGAGTGGCCGGCACGCGCCGGACAGTGCGGGGGGTCGGTTGCGGTCGGTGGTGTCGGCGGCCAGGGGTGGGCTGGGGTCGGCGGGCGTGGCGGCCCGTGGAGGGCGGGGTCAGCACACGCCGAATCGATGCGGACAGTAACCGATACAGGTGCATGGAGTGTCTCTCCTGACTCACGGAGGGATCCGGTGGGAACCGGTGAGCCCCATCATGAGCCCGCAAGTTCTAAAACGCAATATCTAAAAAGGAATACCTGGATCCAGAAGGTACCCTGGGGCGGCGTAGGATTTGCGCACACGTAGGAGCGAGAGGTTCGATGCATAGCCCGACCGCGCGACGGCGGACCCTCAGCGCAGAGCTGGCGAAGCTGCGACGGGAACACCGCCAGCCAGACGGCACCCCGACGACAGCCGCCCACGTCGCGTCCACACTCGGCTGGCAGCAGTCGAAGCTGTCCCGGATCGAGACCAACCAGTGGAAGCGCCCCTCGCCCCGGGACGTGCAGGACCTGCTGGACTACTACGGCGCCGAAGACGAGAGCTATCGGTCGTACATCCTCAAACTGGTCACCGAGGGCAGAAGCAAGGCCTGGTGGACCGAGATCGAGGACCTGTACGCGTCCACGAACTACATCGGCCTCGAATCCGCGGCCACACGGGTACGGACCTGGTCGCCCATGCTCGTCCCCGGCCTGTTCCAGACCCGGGACTACGCGGCCGCCCTGTTCGCCGGGGCGGACATCCGCAACCCCGAGGAGGTCGAGCGGCGCATCGACGCCCGGATGCACCGCCAGCAGCTACTCGCACACACCGACCCGCCCCGGGTCTGGGCCGTCATCGACGAGTCCGCCCTGCGAAAGGCCGTCGGCGGGCGAGACGTTCAAGCAGGCCAGGTCCGCCATCTGCTCACCATCACGGAGCAGGAGAACCTGACCCTGCAGGTGATGCGCGATGCCGCCGGCGCACACGCGGGGATGGCAGGCGCCTTCACCCTCCTGGACTTCGAGGCGGGAGATCAGCCGGTGGTGCACCTGGAGAACTTCAGCGAGTCCCTCCTGCTGGAGGCACCGGAGAAGACCGACCGGTACGACTGGCTCTTCCACCATGTGTCGGCCGCGGCGTCCTCCCCCGCGGACACCACCGTGTACCTGCACGAACTACTGACCGAACTGGAAGCCCCGTGACCCACCAACTCCACCCCGAAGACTTCGAGTACCGCAAGTCGAGCTACTCCTCCGCCCATGGTCAGGAATGCGTGGAGGTCGGCGACCTACCCGGAGTGTCGGCCGTACGCGACACTCGGCACCGGGAACTCGGCGCCCTGTTGTTCCCGTCGGATGAGTGGTCGAACCTCGTGACCGCTACCAAGCGAGCACATCCTTAGCCTCCGACCCACCTGACCAGGAAGATAGGATTCCATCGTTTACTGGGACCCTTCCACCGTCCCTTATCGAGAAACAGCTGTACCAGGTCGCCAATCTTCGTCACGTGATGAACGCACGACGCCACAACGACGGCTTGCCCATGCCCTTGACTCCGCGCAAGGGTGAGCGCAGAGTCAGGAAAGCCCTGATCTGGACCAATGCCAATCCCGCGAAGATGAGCCGGTGGCTTGCCTGATCCCGGCAGGCTGACCGGTGGGTACCATGCGAGTGGCAACGACGCAGTGAAACCTCGCGCATGCACTTCTGGGGCTCGGCGAAAACGCTTCGGCCCAGGAAGTCGCCCGCGAGACGGTCTCTCGCATCGGACCCGCCTCCGACTGCGAAAACGCCGTGGTCAGCGGGACGCTGGCCTACCCCGACGGTTGGGGCATCCACGGCTCACCCCCGCTCGCGCGGGGAAGGGACCACCACCGGTGAGATCCAGATCGTGCTGTCCGGCTCACCCCCGCTCGCACGGGGAAGGGGTCGTCCTCAAGTCCACCAAGGCGGCCGCCGTCGGCTCACCCCCGCTCGCGCGGGGAAGGGACGTACCTGACCGTGGGCGAGGAGGCCGGGATCGGCTCACCCCCGCTCGCGCGGGGAAGGGGCCGTCCACGCCACCGTGGCCAACCGCACCGCCGGCTCACCCCCGCTCGCGCGGGGAAGGGCTCATGGCCGTGTGGGTGGACGAACACCTCTACGGCTCACCCCCGCTCGCGCGGGGAAGGGGGGTCCACACCGGGGTCGGCGCACGCGGCGTCCGGCTCACCCCCGCTCGCGCGGGGAAGGGCGGGCTTTGCACGGTCGTGTGTTCCGAGTTGACGGCTCACCCCCGCTCGCGCGGGGAAGGGGCGCTCCAGGCGCTTGACCTCCGCACCGGAGGCGGCTCACCCCCGCTCGCGCGGGGAAGGGTGCGACGGCTGCGGATACCGCACTCACAATGGCGGCTCACCCCCGCTCGCGCGGGGAAGGGGCTTCGTCCGGGTCGCCGGTCCGCTCCGGGATCGGCTCACCCCCGCTCGCGCGGGGAAGGGACCGCCGAGGCCGCCGCCCGCCTCGGGATGGGCGGCTCACCCCCGCTCGCGCGGGGAAGGGGGATCAGGCCGGTGAACTCCCCTGCGACGTGGCGGCTCACCCCCGCTCGCGCGGGGAAGGGGGAAGCGCGGACAGGATCGGGAAGCGCACCGACGGCTCACCCCCGCTCGCGCGGGGAAGGGTCCGCCGACGACCACCCGAAGATCGACATGATCGGCTCACCCCCGCTCGCGCGGGGAAGGGTCGGGTGTCGGAGATCATCGCTGAGGTTCGCGCGGCTCACCCCCGCTCGCGCGGGGAAGGGTTGTTCCAGTACGTGATGCACGCGCTGTGCGGCGGCTCACCCCCGCTCGCGCGGGGAAGGGGGCATCTCCAACGTCACGTACAGGACCGGCATCGGCTCACCCCCGCTCGCGCGGGGAAGGGTCACCCTGCGCCCGACGGGCGGCGCGGCGGGCCGGCTCACCCCCGCTCGCGCGGGGAAGGGAGCAGGGTGCCCTCGGGCTCCGCGCCCACCGGCGGCTCACCCCCGCTCGCGCGGGGAAGGGGGAGGAGCACCGCGCCTACCGGGCCGCGCACGCGGCTCACCCCCGCTCGCGCGGGGAAGGGCGGGCGGCACCACGCCCAGCCGGAGCCGTGCCCGGCTCACCCCCGCTCGCGCGGGGAAGGGGCGCTCGCGGGTGTGGTCCTGATGGCGGCCGACGGCTCACCCCCGCTCGCGCGGGGAAGGGGGCGTAGGCATCCATCACAGGGGGGGTCTCGGCGGCTCACCCCCGCTCGCGCGGGGAAGGGGGTTCGGGGGCGCCGACGGCCCGACGCATCAGCGGCTCACCCCCGCTCGCGCGGGGAAGGGGGGAGCGCATCGCCGCCCAGCGTGAGGCCGGGCGGCTCACCCCCGCTCGCGCGGGGAAGGGGGTCGTCCACGGCGGCCGGGTGGGGTTCGTAGCGGCTCACCCCCGCTCGCGCGGGGAAGGGGGGCTCGGTGGCGGCGGCCATCACGGAGAAGCCGGCTCACCCCCGCTCGCGCGGGGAAGGGCCTCCCCACGCCACTGCGCCCCCCTGGGGCGCCGGCTCACCCCCGCTCGCGCGGGGAAGGGATCGCCGCCGACATGGCCGCCGCCATGTCCCGCGGCTCACCCCCGCTCGCGCGGGGAAGGGCCCACGCGGCGGACCCGAAAGCACGGCACCCGCGGCTCACCCCCGCTCGCGCGGGGAAGGGGTCTGGCGCGGGTGCGGCAGGGAGGCGTGGAACGGCTCACCCCCGCTCGCGCGGGGAAGGGGGCCTGGTCCAGATGCTGGACCCCGAGGCCGACGGCTCACCCCCGCTCGCGCGGGGAAGGGACATACCGGTGGCGCGTCAAAACGTGGGACAGCGGCTCACCCCCGCTCGCGCGGGGAAGGGATGTCCCACCCGCGGCCGCCCTTCGTGCCGAACGGCTCACCCCCGCTCGCGCGGGGAAGGGTGGACCTGCTGCGGGATGGTGGTGTAGGTCAACGGCTCACCCCCGCTCGCGCGGGGAAGGGCACGGGGTGACCGCGTGGGGCCCGGCGACAGCTGGCTCACCCCCGCTCGCGCGGGGAAGGGCAGATGCTGGACCCCGAGGCCGACTGGAACACCGGCTCACCCCCGCTCGCGCGGGGAAGGGGCAACGAGATCTGGCGCACCGCCCCCGGCAGTCGGCTCACCCCCGCTCGCGCGGGGAAGGGCCTTGTGGGAGGGGCGTTCCGGGGCAGTTTGACGGCTCACCCCCGCTCGCGCGGGGAAGGGCCCTCCGGGCTGCCCCACCGGCGGGACATCCGCGGCTCACCCCCGCTCGCGCGGGGAAGGGGTCATGCCGCGCCGCAGGTAGGTGTCGAACACCGGCTCACCCCCGCTCGCGCGGGGAAGGGCGGTCGACCTGCCCGCCCGGGACGAGCTCCCGCGGCTCACCCCCGCTCGCGCGGGGAAGGGACGGTGCGGTCGTCGTACCCCTGGGTGTGCCACGGCTCACCCCCGCTCGCGCGGGGAAGGGTGCCGGAGCCGGGCGGACAGGCGACCGTCCCCCGGCTCACCCCCGCTCGCGCGGGGAAGGGGGGTTCGCCCACAGGGCCGCGTTGAGGAGCCACGGCTCACCCCCGCTCGCGCGGGGAAGGGCGGGGGAGGCGGTCGGGGCGGTCACAGGGCGCCGGCTCACCCCCGCTCGCGCGGGGAAGGGTCGACCTCGCGGTCCCCGTACCCGACCCGGACCGGCTCACCCCCGCTCGCGCGGGGAAGGGTGTTCGCCGTGAGCCCCGAGACGACCCCGTTCCGGCTCACCCCCGCTCGCGCGGGGAAGGGTCGCCAACTACGAAGCCGAGTACGCCGGGACGCGGCTCACCCCCGCTCGCGCGGGGAAGGGGACTCCTCACCCGGCGTCCACGCGTTCGTGGTCGGCTCACCCCCGCTCGCGCGGGGAAGGGTCATCCCGATCACGGACGCCGCGTGCCGGGCGCGGCTCACCCCCGCTCGCGCGGGGAAGGGGCGTCACCCAGGACCAGGGTGCACAGGTCGGACGGCTCACCCCCGCTCGCGCGGGGAAGGGTCGTGGATGGTGATCTGGCCGGGGGTGGTGATCGGCTCACCCCCGCTCGCGCGGGGAAGGGCTCATGGCTCACAGAGGAGGAGGGCAAGTGAGCGGCTCACCCCCGCTCGCGCGGGGAAGGGACTTCCTGACCTGCAGATCTACAAGGAGGTTACCTTTTTGTTATCTTCCGGATTGAGGGTTCCCTCCGTGGCCCCGAAAGCGATCAGTGTCAACCCATCGAAGTCGATGGGGCGCCGTCGACGTTGGCCGGCAGTACGAACCTCGAAGCCTTGTTCGTTGTCGCTGGGGTAGAGGAGCACGGCCAGCCCATCAGCCACACAGGCGCTGACTGCATCCCACAGCTCGTCCCGTACGCGAGCGGAGACCGTTCCCACATAGAGCTCAGGAGTCACCTCCAGCAACCACCGCGACAACGCGCCCCGCAGGTGGTCCGGCACGGCGGTGGCACTGATGGCGATCATGTTCGACAAACCGGTTCACCTTCTTCTTTCTCGTCGGATAGGAACAATCACCATTCATCCGAACTGTGATTCATCGCACCCGGAACTGCACCCGAGATGGGATCCCATAGATCCACGACCTGCTCCTCCAAGTCCGGTGATTGCACATCAGCACCAGGTAGAAGGAGACGTTGGATATCGGCCACGATGCGAGGCAGGAGCGCGAACAGACGCAACCCTTCTCGAAATCCAACTCGTGCCTGTTGTTCAGGGCTGGATGAGGCATGGAGAGAGAAAGCCAGCGGGATCGTCAGCTCGGCCTTGTACAGGTCAGCGATGTCGTAGACAAAGGCTTGCTGGTTACCACTGTGGACAAAACCCAGGGCTGGCGAACACCCCAACGCGAAGATAGCCGCGTGCACGATGCCGTACAAGCAGGTATTGGCCGAGGAAAGTGCGCGGTTGACCGGGTCCTGGTCATCCCAGTCCTCAGGGTTATAGGAGCGGCGGAACCGGCTGAGCTTGTATTGCTGAGCCAGTAGCCGATACATCGCTTTGACTCGTTGGCCTTCCATCCCTCGTAGTTGAGCGATGGAGGTCTCGTCCTGCACGGTTCCAGCACCGAAGCGGCGTTCATACATGCGTCTGGCGACCGCCGAGCGTTGTTCGTCATCGGCCCAGGCTCGGGCTTGGTGCTCCAGCCAAGTGGTGCTCAGTGAACTGGGCACCATGGCCGAGTAGCAGCGCACGCCTCCAGCACCGCTGATGAGGACCGTGGTGCCGTGGCGAGAGAAGGTGGTCAGCGCTCGGGCCGTGATGGAGGTTCCTGGTCCCAGCAGGACACAGCTGAGCGCAGCGGTGGGAAGGTAGACCAGTTCCTTACCGCGCTGTTCGGTTTCGACCTGGGCGCAGACTCCCGTGTCGTCCTGGTATACACGCACGATGTCCAGATAGAGGAAGGACAGGGAGTCCGCAATCCGGGGGAGCATCGCCACCGTCGGTGCGGCCAACCGTTGTCGTGCGCTCTTACTCATAGGAGGCCCCGTGCGGGGGCAAGGCTGAGCAGGCCGCACCCGTAAGCCTTACCGCGACCGACACCGGTAATGGTGCGTTCTCGGAGCAGGAGAGCGTTGGTGATCTGGGCAGTCCCCTCGAAGAGGGTACGAGCGTGACGGATCTTGTGGCGTCCCTCTTTACGTTCGCCACGCGCGGCGTCCAGGGCATGGGATGCGATGTGATGGAGCTTGAGTCCGGATGCCTCGGCCTGCCGGGTCCACCATTCCTCAGCGTCCGCACCCACTAGAGGGACAACGGAATTAACGTCGCTCTTCGCCTTGGTGGTATGTCCGGGGCGGCGTACAGCATTGGCGGCAATGCGGTAACGCACGTAACGACCTGTTTTGAGGGCGTCCAGGAACACGCTGAGGTCCTTGGTCTGCCCGGAGCCGTAGTGTTCGGGCAGTCGGCTCAGTTCGGGCTCGATGTTGCTCTGCAGGAGGATCTGTGGCCCGCGGGGTGTGTCCTCAACACGAAAGAGCACACCGAAAGTCCGCCGAGCCTCCTGGCCGGCCCCGTCCGGGAAAAGGGACATCAGTCTGTGGTGCATGCCAACGGCGCTGCCCAGGTCGCGGCGGGCCTCGCGTGAGCGCAGGTCGGGTCGGATCTGTGTGATCCAGTGAGTCATGGACTGATCCTTCCGTGCTCTGTGGTGCGGTACTCACTCAGATAGGTTCCGATGGCTTCCAGGTAGTGCCTGCCCAGTCCACCGCATTGGCGCCGGCCCATTTGCAGTTCCCGTTGGAAAAGAGGGCGCGTGCGGTAAGAGCGGTGGTGGGTGTGAAAGGTACGAGGATCATCGTCGATCTCACCGATGGGGTCCGCTCCGTTCGCCGCATGTGTATCGAACCGGTCCTCGATGATTGTGGCCAGGCGATTGTCCAACGGTGCATCACCGTAGAAGAGCACATGCGCATGCCCTGCCGTATGAGTGGCGGCGGGTGCAGCACGGTGCAGGGGCAGATGAGTCAGGTGCCACCAGGGGTTGTGGGTGTGCCCCAGAAAGAAAGGTCCGGTGGGTGGGCAGGAACGTCGCCCCAAGTAGGGCGCCCAAGTGGGCGCTTCCAGAGCGTGAGCGCAGGCCCGAATCAGGTCGCTGTGGTCGGTGGTACCGGTGATGGCCACAGTGAAGGCGGCGTCCTGGAGGTAATACCGGTGAGAGAGCAGGGTGGCCTGTTTGATACCGCGTTTCTTGCCTTCGGCCGTGGTGACGGTCTCCTTTGCCGGCAGACCTCCTCCAACGGTGTGCAGATCACGCAGCAGATGCCCGGGACGGTCCACACGCACGGTGAGTGAAAGTTGGGTGAGGTCGTCGATGGAGGCACCGCGAGCGCGACCGAGGGCAGAACTGAGCAGGCCCAGGACCCCGGAGCGGGTGGGGAAGGCAGCTGTGTCACGCTCGTTGTAGTGGCTGCGTTGTCCCCAGGACTGCAGAGGGGCGGACAGGTGCAGCAACAGGCCGGGAACCTGCTCGCGTGTAGGTTCAGGGTTGCTCGTCACTGCTGCTCCGGGGGCAGTGCGACGTCCACGGCGGAGCTGATCAGATCCAGCAGGGAGTCTTTGCGCTCGCCCAACCCTTCCACCTCACCCGCGTGAGTGCCTGCCCATGCTGCCTGCAGCCGGCCGCGTTCTCCCAGCAGACGGTGGGCCGCCGCGGCGTACTCGGCCAGGTGAACAGCGGAAGGACGGGCGTAGCCTCCGTCACGACCGGCCGCCACCGGCTCTTCAAAAGCTGCGGCGAACGAGACCGGACGGTCGGAGCGCACCGCGATGTGTGCGATGTCAGGGACGGTGTGCGGAGCGGTTGCGGTCTTCTTCGCCTGGGGAATGGACAGTATGAAAGCCTCCAGGAAAGCCGCGACCAGTTCCCTGGCCGAGGCACGGTCCCCCTTGATGTTGTTCAGCAGGTCGTCCAGATCCACGGTCGCGTACCGGTAGAACACGCCTGCGCTGAACTCGGTGTTGCCCATGTGTGCGCTGCCGGTGGTGTCGCCCCAGGCGTCGGTGATGTCGTCCACAGCAGCGAAGTAGTCGAGTTCGGTGTCCGTGGCGTGGGTGGTGAAGGCGTGTGCGACCTGCACGGCACCGTCCACTCCGGCGTCGTCGACTTCGGCGAGCATGCGCCCGAAGAGGTGGATGACACCGTTGGTGGAGCGCAGCACCGCATCGATGTCCTCCTTGGACAGAACGCTCTTGCTCCCCTTCTTCATGTCGGAAGCCGCTTCGAGGGTAGAGCGGTGCGCCTCTGCGAGGTCAGCGAGCTCGGCGATCGCCGGGGCGGGCACGTAGACCATGGCGTTGGTGGACCAGGCGGGGACTTCGTCACTGGGCGGATCGGCCTTGATGCTGGATCCGGCCGCGATGTGCTGGCCCGCGCGACGCGCCAGGTCCTGGGGCCATTGACGGTCTTCCAGCAGGACCCGCTCCACAGCTTCTCCGATGCGACGGGTACGCACCGCTGCTTGACCGGTGATGCGCTGGAAGTCTGCTCGGGTGGCGCGCTTCCAGCTCTGGCTGCTGACCCGGGTACGCGTCCTGTCTCCGAATTCGACCTGTTTTACCGAGTTGGTGTCATCGCGGTTCAGATTCGCATAAGGGACGCTCTGGATGAGGTGAATGTCGATGAAGCGTCCGGGAATGTCCGAGGGTCGGCGCTGCATGAGGTTCTCTCTTTCACGTGCGCGGATGTGATGTGGTGGAGTGGTTTATCGGCGCTGGAGTGTCGTCAGGTTTGGGAGACCGGATCGGTTTCAGTTTCGGTATCCGCCTGTTGGGCGGCATCACGGTCAGCCTTGAACCGATCCCGGTAGAAGTCCTGGAGCCAACGCCGGGAGATGTCACCGCGATAATGACGCCACCGCAACAGATCGCTGACCAGGCGGGCGTAGTCGATGGATGTACCAACTCCCTGGAGTTGGCGGATGGTCGCGGGCAGATGCCGGTGCAGGCCCTCCACACTCTGCTTGGTGAGCAGGTTGATGCGCGTTTCCGCAGCGCTTTCTCGAAGCCCCTTGCGGGTGCCCGAGGCAACCGCCTCGGCCAGGGAGCTCCCCAGGCTCTGGCCATAGCGGTCAGTGTCGGACCCATCAGAGTCGAGACTTTTCTGGGCGGCTTGGATCTCGTCCTTGGGCAGCAGCGCGATCATGGAGGCAACGGCATAGTAGGCGCGCTCGGCATCGGCCTTACCCATGACCCAGGAAGGGAGCAGAGGGGCGACGATGGAGTGCATACGTGGAACACGGTCCAGAGGCTTGCCGAGCCCACTGCGTAGCGCGGCCCGCGCTCCCCGGTCATCGGCGCACCGCCCCATGACCGCGCTGACGAAGGCTCGGACCGCTCGCATCTGCTCGGAAGGGACGCTGTTCGTCCGGTTGACGGACTGCTCCGCCGGGACCGATGAAGGGTGGTCGCTCATGAGGTCCTCACCTTTTTCTTGGGGCGTCCCCCGTACAGGTCGATACGGGCCGTCTCCCGCGCTCGCGCCCCCCGCGCCGTACCGGCGGCGGGAGCGGTGACCTCTTCGTAGGCACGCTCAGCGATACGTCGGAAGGAGGAAGCCATGTCATCCCAGTTGCGCGTACGCAACCGTCGCCAGAACTCCGTCTCAGCAGCGGGCCAGTAGCGCGCGGCCGCCTGGCGAGACCACGAGCAGGTGCTGATCTTGGCAGCATCGCTGTACAGGGCCCAGGCCCGTTTGGTGGCCGTATCGAGGCGGCGTCCGGCCAATTCCCCCAAATGACGCATATGGCCGACGTGACGGATCTGCTCTACGTCGGCATCGCGCCGTTCCATCAGGTCCAGCACCGGGGGGGTGGAGGCTGAGACGAACTGTCGGTCCTTGGCTTGACCGTCCTGGTCGAATCCCAGAGCCCTGACCTTCATAGTCCGCGAAGGAGTCTCCTGCAAGAGTTCAATGGCACTGGAGAAGATCCGCGGCCGTTGGGCCTGCCGTTCCCCCACCGGCGCCTTATGCAACAGAGCATCCAGGTCACGCCACAAGGCCCGGTCGGCTTCCGCCGGTCGAGGGTAGGGATTGCCGTCCTTGCTCACCTGCCAGATGAGATAGTCGTCGCCGCGCGGCAGTTTATTACGGTAGGCCCAGGTGACATAGGCGTCCCGGGCGTGTTCACCGGTTTGGTCGGGCACCAACAGCAGCGCGTGCTGGGAGCGCGCGGTCAGGCTTGAGCAGGGTCCCGTCACCAGTTCCCGCGGCGAGAGCGGATCAGGTAGGTCGTGCCATTCCCAGGGGCAAAGGTCCGTGTCCGCATCGACGGTGGTCGAGGGTCGGGGAAGCCCGGCCAGCAAGGTCTCGAACAGCGATTCGCCCTCAGGATGGTAGGACAAGGTGCCGCGCAGGGGGCCGGCGCTGGTGTTGCCTGCGCTGATCTGACCGACCTTGCGTATGGCACAAGTGCCGGAGGGACCGTAGTAGCTCCAGATCAGCAGGTGGAGAAGAGCCTGATCCGAGGTGGGAAGCGTCGGGTCGTGAGGGCTGGAGTGCGAGAACCACGAATGGTTACCGCCGGAGGGACGGGTAGTGACCAGCTTGTTGACGCCAGCCGGTTTGGAGCACTGCTCGCTCAGTCGTGGGTCTTGAAGGAAGGGCCGTTCAGGGTGGTAGAGCCAGAATCGATCGGAGTACCGGTTGAAGTAGTCATCGATGTGCTTCTCGGAGAACCGTCCGTCGTCAAGGATCGCGAAGCGCCGGTCATCCCAGTCTTCCCCGCTCCTATCGGTGGCTTCCCGGCGATCGAGTCGAGTGATGCGCAGGATGAACGCATACAGGATCCTCATCAAGGCAGCCGCCGCGGGAGGCAACGGGACAGCCAGCGCCGCGATGTCGTGGGCATGGACAAGAAGGTCTCTGAACCCGACCCGTTCCGGGCGGCCTTGCGACGAGACGTCCGAGCGCCACCGGACCGGCACATTGGGTTCCGTTAGCAGATGGTAAAGCCTGTCGATCGAGGTCATCGCACCTCCGGGGGGTGCACTAGAGTCGAATCCCTCCCCGTGCGTTTGACGGGGGTGAGCCGGTGGGTTGGTCGAAAACACCCGTTGCGGCTGCTTTCTCCCCGCGCGAGCGGGGGCGCCGTCCCTGCCAGGAAAGCTTGCATGGGACGGCTGAACCACACAGTAGCAAGGTGGGATGGTCTAAGTCTGGGAAACGCTCCTACTTCTTCTCCAGCCCTACGTCGGAGATCTCCAGCAGGTGCGAACCAACGTCACAGGTCCATCTGCCGTCGCTGGTCCGCCGCATAGGCAACAGCACGGTCCGGGCGACGAAGGAACGTTCGGCCCAGGAGGTGGGAGGTTCGTGTGTGGTGGTGCGCCCCTTTAGCCAACGCCCTGGCACTGGAATCATGTGGCTCGCGATCTGTGCAGACTCCTCAGAGGTGAGCGCGTGATGGACGCCGGGGAGTGCGATCACCCCCTGGGGATCGAGGGTGAGGGAGCCATCGGGCTGGGTGTAGGCACAGACCGCTCGCTCGGAGTCCGCCCCCAGACGGGTGGTGATGAGTTCCTCGTCCACCTGGTGTGTTCCCTGGTTGCTGAGCTCGGCGAGATCACCGAGGTCATAGGGCGGTGGGATCATCGTCATGTCGGCCAGATGACGTTCGGCCAGATCCGTGGCATGGCGCTCGGCGTCATGGACATTGAGTTCTTGGCGCTCATCAGGTGCTTCCAGGCGGGTAACGAAGTCCTCGGCGTAGACGGCATCAATGAGTTCCTGCACGTCTTCGGGGATGCTGATTCCGTGCTCGGCTTTGTCCGCAAGGATCCGGCTCGTACGCAGCAGGAGCGAGGTGTCATGAACCTTGCCCCAGGTGCGTGGAACCGCGAGCTTGCCATCAGTGTCAACGGGTTCGAGCACAGCGATTCTGGGGTTGTCGCCCATGCCCAGGGCCCGGTCTTCGCGTGCGTGGCGCATGCATCGCCCCGCGCGTTGAAGAAGTTGTGCGAGCGCCGCTGCATCGCTGATGACGTAGTCGAAATCAAGATCGAGCGACTGTTCGACCACGGACGTCGCAACGAGCACCGCTGGGGCTGGTCGGCGTCCGGGAGGATCGTTCCTACCGGGTTTACCGAACAGAATCTCGATGTCATCAGTGATGTCCTTGCGTCGCCACGCGGGATAGCGGGAATGCAGCAGGCGAAGGTTGTCGTCTGCGATGAGTTCGGTGAAGGCGGCGCTCAGGAATCGGTATGTACGTTGGGCTTCCTCGACTGTGGTACAGCACACCAGTACGCACCCTTTGGCCTGCAGAGCAGGGGCAAGCAGTCGCACAAGTGCGTCTCGACGCGTGCCGGCCTCAGGTGAGATGCGATCGGGCTCGGTGACGTCCCAGCGCACCTGGTGGACCTCGACACCGAGTCGGCGGGGGCGGCTGCTGGGGGCCTTACGGGGTGGTGTGACCTGGCCGGTGGTGGCGTCGACATAGACCCATCCCGGGTAGGTGGGTGCGATCTCCTGAGGTTCAAAAAACCCGACTCCACGGCGATAAGCCTCAACGAGGGATGAGGCGGTGCGCCCTGCCAAGGTCGCTGACAGCAGGACCACAGGTGCACCCATGGCTCCGAGCCATTCCAGGAGGCGTACGAGCAGGCTGTGCATCCACGGCCCATAAGCGTGGGCCTCATCGACGACAAGGACCTTGTTGGCCAGCCCGAACAGGCGCAGCATGTTGAACCGCACCGGCAGTACCGACGCCAGCCCTTGGTCGATGGTCCCGGTCGCCATCGGTGCCAGCAGACCACGTCGGGATGTGCGCAGCCACCGGCCCGCTTCGATGCGGGTGACCGCTTCGTCGGTCAACACGTCGTCGGAGGCACTGTGATTCTGATCGGTGTTGGGTGCGGCTGCGAGCCAGGACATGCTGTGCACGAGGGTCAGTGCAGTGTCCCCTGTGACATTGGCGCCGACGAAATTGCGCACACGGCGGTGCATTGCATCGGCGGTGGCCATGGTGGGCAGGGCGAAGAACAGTCCACCCGCACCCGATGCCCTGGCCAGCACACTCGCTGCGTGCAGTGCGGCCTCGGTTTTTCCGTCCCCGGTGGGCGCGGTGATCATGAGCAGACCGGCTCCCCCCTGTACCAGCGCGGGAAGCTGCTCAGCCAGATCTTTTTGGAGTTGGTTGGGCGTGTGGATCTGGGGAAATTGTTCGGCGAAACTCCGATTCGGGAAGGTGGCGCGACCCAACCGGGCCTGCTTGACGATGGCGGGTGCCCGCTTCACAGCTCTCGTCCAGTGTTCCGACAGAGCGGACTCTGTAGCCGCCCATCCCGCTGGTGGTAGTGCTTGACGAACGACGTGTTCTTGACTAGCCAACCAGTCGGCCACGACAGTGAGGCCAGCGACAAAGCCGACCAGATCAGCGGGAAGCCGGGTCAGAGGCACCGCCTCCACACCGGTGAGCTTCTCCAGCGCGGTGACGTGCAGATGGCGCTGCTCCTCCCAGCCTGGCCCCCCAAGAGCAGGGACCCACTGATCGACCGCGGCCAGCATCTTCCGATCAAGGGCCTGGTGGAAGAATCCGTGATGCCCTCCGAGCAGTTGGGCTACCTGGTGCGCCGGGGAACGTGTGATCGGACGGCCTTTCGGGTAACCGAGCTCGGCCAAGATCGTGGTCAACGCCCAGTGAGTCGCGGCATCATGCCCCAAACGTTCGTGTGAGAGGTCCTTCTCGATGCGGTAGCTCGGATCTTGAGCTAGAAGGGCGTATCGGGCGGGATCCTTTTCCTGGAAGAGGGGACTGATTTTTCCGATGTCGTGAAGCCCAGCCCAGAAGCAGACCAATGCGCGGCATGACGAGCGGCTCACTTGGAGTCGATGCGCGATGCGCTCTTGGCCGCGTTCATCAAGCAGGATGTCCCACAGCGCCCCAGCGACTGCCGCTACATCGCTCAAGTGACAGATGAGCGGATAGGGGACCGGAAGACCTTTACTTTTGCCCCACATTAGGGCGTCTAGGGAGTTGTCCACTTACATGTCCCTTTCCTGTGAACGAGGGCCTGCTGGGCGTGTCCCACGTCAGGGTTAGCATCTAGGGCTGACACTCCAAAGACAGGCAGCCGGCCAAGGCATCCAGGCTTCTACAGCAGAAGGCATGCACACGAATGAGACATGGACGGAAACCCTCGCCTCCCGAGACCACTTCATGTCACAAATTGGCAACGCCCCATTAAAAGCCCAGTTCAGGAAGTGCGTTCCCCGCGCGAGCGGGGGTGAGCCGATCGGCGGCGTGGACATGTACGTCGCTGACGCGCGTTCCCCGCGCGAGCGGGGGTGAGCCGTGAGCACCGCCACCCTGGCCGCCCGCGCCCGCGCGTTCCCCGCGCGAGCGGGGGTGAGCCGTCAGTTCGTAGGTGCGGGTGTCACCCTCATCCGCGTTCCCCGCGCGAGCGGGGGTGAGCCGTTGAGGTCGCCCCCCGGTGGGCGGACATCGCCGCGTTCCCCGCGCGAGCGGGGGTGAGCCCCCGCCCCGGCCACGACACCCTCCGCCGGATGCGCGTTCCCCGCGCGAGCGGGGGTGAGCCGCTCCTCACTCCCCTCCGAGGCGCGTCCCCAACGCGTTCCCCGCGCGAGCGGGGGTGAGCCGCCGCTGGCACTGCGGAGAGACCCGCCTGGCCCGCGTTCCCCGCGCGAGCGGGGGTGAGCCGCCGGTTCCGGGACTTGGGGCCGTCGCAGTGAGGCGTTCCCCGCGCGAGCGGGGGTGAGCCGATCTGACCTTCTCGACGTGGCCGGTCACCACGGCGTTCCCCGCGCGAGCGGGGGTGAGCCTTCGCCCGGCTGCTGCTCCGTCTCGACGGGGGGGCGTTCCCCGCGCGAGCGGGGGTGAGCCGCCGGGAGAGACCACTCGCGAGGACACCACCCCGCGTTCCCCGCGCGAGCGGGGGTGAGCCGGCCGCGATCGACGGCATCGTCGACGCCCAGCTGCGTTCCCCGCGCGAGCGGGGGTGAGCCGTTCGCCGCCGTGCGGGGCGTCGGCCACGTAGAGCGTTCCCCGCGCGAGCGGGGGTGAGCCGATTTCTGTCCACGTCGGACAGATTTCTGTCCAGCGTTCCCCGCGCGAGCGGGGGTGAGCCGCGGCGGGTTCCTCGGCCGGTTCCTCCGCAGAAGCGTTCCCCGCGCGAGCGGGGGTGAGCCGCTGTACCTGACCAAGGACGACCGCAGGGATTTGCGTTCCCCGCGCGAGCGGGGGTGAGCCGTCGGCGCCCGCCGCCTGCGCGGACGCCTCATCGCGTTCCCCGCGCGAGCGGGGGTGAGCCGACTGCCGGGGGCGGTGCGCCAGATCTCGTTGCGCGTTCCCCGCGCGAGCGGGGGTGAGCCCCCCGCCGATCGGCATCGACGGGGAGCCGATCCGCGTTCCCCGCGCGAGCGGGGGTGAGCCGCCAGTGGCCCATCACCTTCGTGGGCTTGGTCGGCGTTCCCCGCGCGAGCGGGGGTGAGCCGCCGCGGGTCTCCCACAGCCGGGGGTCGATGCCGCGTTCCCCGCGCGAGCGGGGGTGAGCCGACCGCGCACGTGATCGACCGGTACGCAAACATGCGTTCCCCGCGCGAGCGGGGGTGAGCCGTAGCGCTTGCTGGTGGTGCGGGTGCCGACGGTGCGTTCCCCGCGCGAGCGGGGGTGAGCCGTTACGATCAGCGCGGTGATCGCCGCGGGGTTGGCGTTCCCCGCGCGAGCGGGGGTGAGCCGGTGAGTTGGCCGTGCAGGCCGTGATCGTGGGGGCGTTCCCCGCGCGAGCGGGGGTGAGCCGCCATCCGTCCTCGCGCAGCTGCTTGAACACCCGCGTTCCCCGCGCGAGCGGGGGTGAGCCGCGCCTGCGCGGCCTCGGGCTCATCTGGCAGATGCGTTCCCCGCGCGAGCGGGGGTGAGCCGTTGGACGGCCGACTCGACACGGTCGAGAAGACGCGTTCCCCGCGCGAGCGGGGGTGAGCCGCACGGGGCCGGTGGTCATCCGGATCCGGATCCGCGTTCCCCGCGCGAGCGGGGGTGAGCCGTCTTCGACCCACGAGAAGCCTTCAGCAGCTCCGCGTTCCCCGCGCGAGCGGGGGTGAGCCGCTTCGCGAAGCGCAAGCGGGTGCACGGGATCTGCGTTCCCCGCGCGAGCGGGGGTGAGCCGCTCACCCGGGAGACCACCGATCCCGAGGAGGCGCGTTCCCCGCGCGAGCGGGGGTGAGCCGACCGGGGCGGTCGCCGCGGCGGCCGGGGTGCCGCGTTCCCCGCGCGAGCGGGGGTGAGCCGGCGTCGTGGTCCTGGGGCCGCACCCAGAGCCGGCGTTCCCCGCGCGAGCGGGGGTGAGCCGCTCTACGCCCAGCAGGCCAAGGCCTGGGCCCGGCGTTCCCCGCGCGAGCGGGGGTGAGCCGACCTCTCCAACGCCGTCACCGTACAGGTCCTGGCGTTCCCCGCGCGAGCGGGGGTGAGCCGGTGTGGGGGCGGCGGAGCGGGTGCCGCGGTGCGCGTTCCCCGCGCGAGCGGGGGTGAGCCGATCCTGGCGCTGGACGCCGGGTCCCGGGTGCGGCGTTCCCCGCGCGAGCGGGGGTGAGCCCCCGACGGCATGTCCACGCTGGGCGCGTCGTGCGCGTTCCCCGCGCGAGCGGGGGTGAGCCGCCGGCCGGATGGATGATCGAGGAGGAGATCACGCGTTCCCCGCGCGAGCGGGGGTGAGCCGACGCCCTCCAGCCCGCGCCCGGCGGTCGCCTCGCGTTCCCCGCGCGAGCGGGGGTGAGCCGCAGCCAGGGACTCCCACCACCGCTGCTCCAGGGCGTTCCCCGCGCGAGCGGGGGTGAGCCGGGTGAGCGGTAGCGTAGAGCGGGCTCTGGCGAGCGTTCCCCGCGCGAGCGGGGGTGAGCCGACACCCAGCCGGATGAATGGGACGACGCCGTCGCGTTCCCCGCGCGAGCGGGGGTGAGCCGCTATCCCAGCAGGCAGTCGCCGCCGTCAACGCGCGTTCCCCGCGCGAGCGGGGGTGAGCCGTCCAGGTTCGCACCGGGCACCTCGCGGACGTTGCGTTCCCCGCGCGAGCGGGGGTGAGCCGGGATCCGGCTGCGCTCACCCGTGTGCTCGCTGGCGTTCCCCGCGCGAGCGGGGGTGAGCCGCACCCAGACGGCGGGTGGCACTGGCACATGGCGCGTTCCCCGCGCGAGCGGGGGTGAGCCGTCCCACGATGCCGATGGCTGTGGGGTCGGTGGGCGTTCCCCGCGCGAGCGGGGGTGAGCCGTCGATGGACCCGACCATGGTCAGGCCGAACTTGCGTTCCCCGCGCGAGCGGGGGTGAGCCGCTCTTGCCGTCTTCGTTGGTCCACGTTTTCACGCGTTCCCCGCGCGAGCGGGGGTGAGCCGGCCACCCACGGAGTCAAGGGCTACGCGCTCAAGCGTTCCCCGCGCGAGCGGGGGTGAGCCGGCCCTGTGGGGGCTGCTGATCACCATCCGCCGGCGTTCCCCGCGCGAGCGGGGGTGAGCCGTCCCCGACGGTGCGGGGGGCTGCGCGGCGGTTGCGTTCCCCGCGCGAGCGGGGGTGAGCCGCTCCAGGGCGCCGTCGTCGCGGTGGGTGTACCGCGTTCCCCGCGCGAGCGGGGGTGAGCCGATCGAACGTCCCACGTCAACGCGGGTGTGCAGGCGTTCCCCGCGCGAGCGGGGGTGAGCCGCCACCCGGGGGGAAGGCTCCAGCTCCTCGCCGGCGTTCCCCGCGCGAGCGGGGGTGAGCCGCTGGCCGCCGAGATCGTGCTGGGCACCCGGATGCGTTCCCCGCGCGAGCGGGGGTGAGCCGGATCACAACGAACCGGGGCCCCGCGTCGTCGGGCGTTCCCCGCGCGAGCGGGGGTGAGCCCTGGACGTGGTCATGGCGGCCCACTACGACACCGCGTTCCCCGCGCGAGCGGGGGTGAGCCGTCACGGGTGACCTCGGTCAGCACCACCACGCCGCGTTCCCCGCGCGAGCGGGGGTGAGCCGCCATCCGCGAACGCCTCAACGCCGCCACCCCCGCGTTCCCCGCGCGAGCGGGGGTGAGCCGACCGGGGAGCTGGTCAAGGTCGCAGAGGTGGCGCGTTCCCCGCGCGAGCGGGGGTGAGCCGATCAACTACCGGCTGATCAACCACCGGTACGAGCGTTCCCCGCGCGAGCGGGGGTGAGCCGCATTTTCTCGGCGCAGCGCGCGGAGATGGCGTGCGTTCCCCGCGCGAGCGGGGGTGAGCCGCAGGACGAGAAGGTCCGCGTCCTCAGCCACGAGCGTTCCCCGCGCGAGCGGGGGTGAGCCGCCTCACCGCGAGGTGCTGGAGAACGAGAAGCTGCGTTCCCCGCGCGAGCGGGGGTGAGCCGATCGCCCTGTTCCATGCTTTGGCGTTGTTGGGGCGTTCCCCGCGCGAGCGGGGGTGAGCCGACGTCAAGGATGCGGTCGGCGATCAGGGCCGCGTGTTCCCCGCGCGGGCGGGGGTGAGCCGTTGGTGGAGGTCGGTGCGATCGTCGCCATCGAGTGTTCCCCGCGCGAGCGGGGGTGAGCCGCTTCAGCTCACGAGCGATGGTGTTCCGGGAGTGTGTTCCCCGCGCGAGCGGGGGTGAGCCGGCGGACAGCATGACCGGGGAAGCCGCGGCTCAGTGTGTTCCCCGCGCGAGCGGGGGTGAGCCGCCCACCGCGCCTGGACCGCCCGCACCGTTACCGTGTTCCCCGCGCGAGCGGGGGTGAGCCGCGGTGGCCGCGGCCGCCCCCGAGGCCGAGGTGGTGTTCCCCGCGCGAGCGGGGGTGAGCCCCTGGCCTACCAGTTCACCGGGCTCCCCGGCTTAGCCAGTGGTTACTGAATTCTCGATGCCTCCAACATCGCTACTGACCTTTGAGCTTGCGGTTGACTAACTCGACCGGTCGCGGCAGCTCCGTTTGCCCAGTTCAGCGCGACAGGCTCACCCCGTCACCCCGTCACCCCGTACATCAAAGGTCAGTAGGTGGCTCGCCCTTGCCTGACGAAGCAGTCCTGCGCTCAGCAAGGCCACGTTTCTTCACGAGTCGACCCCATCGCTCTTTACGGCCAAAACAATCAGCAATCTCCTTACCGGTAGGCAGATCTCCGGTCTCGCTCTCCTGACCCACTGCCCACTGCCATGCTCGGGCTTGGAACGGCGACAGCGGCTCGGAGGTCTCCGCTGTTCTTCCAGGCGACACGACTCGGAGTGCCGTCTCTGTCTGCTCTGCAACCGGCTCACAGGTTCCAGCACGCTCCGAGTCGGTACCCAGTGGGTGCTGATCGTCTGCGTACGCAGTGCGTACACTCCTGGCGGTGGTGCGAAACTCGCGCATGAGCAACTCGTACGCACCGATCAGCGCGAACGACGGCCAGGCGTGGATGATCCGCGACCACATCGTGGGGTCGGCCACCGCGACGTTCGCCGCCAAGGACGCGGCCGACCCGATGATCAACAGGGTCCAGGGCAGCACACCACCCTTACGGCCGCGGCGCGCGTCGCTCAGCAGCGTCATCGAAGCGCCCACGATCATCCCGTCCACCGACAACGGGAACAACGCAGCACGCCACTCGGGTTCGCCGTGACGCAACGCGAGTTCATACATGTGCGAGTAGGACACCACCGCGGCGATCAACGCCAGCATCAGGACAGCAGCGATCGTGACCAACCTGGACCAACGGGAAGCAACCACCGCACTCACTTCCCCGCACCCGGACGCTCATCCCGCGAATCGCGGTACCCGTCCCTGCGCACCTTGGCGTGAGCAGGAAGGAGTTCGATCTGCGGCCCCTCGATCACAGGCTGAAGGTTCGCATTGTGTCGAGCTGGGTGCGCCCCAAAACCCCAGTTCACAGGGGTTCCACGAGGACCTCGCAAGAGGCCCTCGCCCCGTTTTCGGCCCATGTGTGCTCCTGGTGTGCTCCCCAGTACAAGGTCAGTACAGGTGGGTGTCAATCTCCCGGAGCACTTTGCCGAACCGTGACCGCGTGGGCCCACGGCACTCCGCCGACGGTGTTGCCCCTCGTCCGTACGCCAGCAACCCCACAGCCACCCTGACACGCGCGATCCAGGGCCTGCGCCCCGTGACGCCCCAACGGCCGGTAGCGGACGCGTCCCCTGTAACCCCTTACCCCGCAGAGCCTGACGCACCATAGGCAAATGGCATGCACAAGGCGACATGGATCTAGGCCAACTGTCGCCGCCGTGTACGGAGAGATCTTCGGCGGCACCATCATCCAGGGCCGGGACATGAACCTAGTTCACATAACCATCCGTGATGTGGACTGCCCGTCAGGTCTGTACCGTACCCGAACAGACCATCCTTTGGCGGCACCGGAGCATCGCTGACCGACTTACTAGTCGGTGTGTGGTAGCGGATAAGACCTCACTGGAGTGCCGTGGCATGCTCTGGTCGTGACGATCAAGGACAATCGTGCGGTCCTAGCTCACCCGCATCCCCCGACACCACCTAACCACGCTCATCCCCCGACACCACCTAACCACGCTCATCAAGGAGCTGACCCGGCCCTGGGAAGCGGTCATCGAGGATCGCCAGCACCGGGTTCGGGGTGGTGAGAAGAGGCGCGGGCCGCGGGGGTGGGCGCCCGGTACTACAGTTGCACTTCCGGTTTGTCCTGGTCTGAGTGCTCTACCCTGCCCCGGAGGATAAGCGCCGCTGATCTGGCGGTTTCCCGGACACACGAACGGCCACCGCCCGATCATCAATGGTTGTGAAGACAAAGAAAGAACAGGCAGCGGCCGCGGACACCAGCGTAGCCGCCCAGCGATGGCCGCGCCTGCTGAACGCGACCATCGACACCGTCGTCACCCTGCACCTGGCCCGCCCCGAGACCCGCACCACCGCCCGCGAGATGATCAGCGCCCTGCTGGCCCCGCTGCCAGCCAAGAACTGCTGGACCCTGGCCGAACACGCCGGTCACCCCTCCCCGTACCGGTTCCAGCACCTGCTCGCCCGTGCCCGCATCGACGAGACGGCTCTGGCCGCCGCGCTGCGCGACCATGTCATCGCCCACCTGGGCACCCCTGACACGGTCCTGGTCGTGGACGAGACCGGTGACGTCAAGCAGGGAGAACACACGGTCGGGGTCGCCCGCCAGTACACCGGGGTCACCGGCCAGGTCGAGAACTGCCAGGTCGCGGTCTACCTCGCCCACACCACCCCCCAAGCGCACGCTCTGATCGACCACCGTCTCTACCTGCCCCGGGCCTGGACCGGGGACCTTGCCCGCCGCCGAGCGGCCGGGGTCCCCGACACGACCCGTTTCGCCACCAAGCCCGAGTTGGCCCGGCAGATGATCGCCGCCGCCCTGGAGCACACCCCTGACGCGTGGGTGACCGGCGACGAGGTCTACGGCCGCAACCCGCACTTGCGCGGCTACCTGGAAGAACACGGGGTGGGGTACGTGATGGAGATGTCGGCTACCGACCCCTTGCCCACCCCGCGCGGTCCCCTGCCGGTCAAAGAGTTGGCCGTCCTGGTCCCAGAACAGGGCTGGCAGAAGCGTTCGGCCGGGGCCGGGTCCAAGGGCGAGCGCTACTACGACTGGGCGCTCATCGACGACCGCACCGATGAGCACGGGGTGCGGTGGGTGCTGATCCGCCGCAACCGCACCACCGGTGAGCTGGCCTTCTTCCACTGCTTCGCCCCGGTGCCGGTGCCTTCGGCGCGTCTGGTGGTGGCCGGGCGCCGCTGGCGGGTGGAGGAGTCCTTCCGGCACGGCAAGGGCCTGGCCGGTCTGGACGAGCACCAGGTGCGCGGGTGGACCTCCTGGCAGTGGTGGAGCCTACTGGTGATGGTCGCCTACGCGTTCGTGGCCATCTGCCGCCTGGCCGAGTCGCACCTGCATCCGCACCGATCAGGGCTGGTGGCGCTGACCTGCAACGAGATCGTCCGTTTGATGCACGCCCTGTTCGCGGTCGGGCACGGCCCGGAGCACGTGTTGGCGTGGTCGGTGTTCAGACGCTCCCACCAAGCGCTGGCGATGGGCTGCCACCAGTGCAGACGAGCGGCTTGTGAATCATGACAAAACGGAAGTGCAACTGTAGTACCAGAGAGGTTCTCTCCTCGCGGAGTCAACACCGTGACCAAACTCAGGCTTGAAGGCCGGAGGTGATCACTACTCGGGTGGACGTCCTCTCTGCGTTTGCACGATGAGGGAACTGGTGCAAGCCTTGCATCGAAGGTTGGCCAGATCCGGCCAAAAAAGCCTATGCCCTACCACCACTGAACCGTTCTGGCATCGTGGTGACTACCTCATTTCTGGAAGGCATTTCAGAACTGTGTCCTGCCAACCTCACACAGCCCACACGAGAAACAACCGTCACAGACGGACCACCCCCAAGGGTGAAGCTTCACCATCACATTGATTCATTCAATTTCACCATAGAACGGGAAATAAAATGGAAATACTCTCGATGGCCAATTCAACCAGAAACCCAGATCGCCTTCGGGAAAGTCAAAAAATTATAGCATCGATGAGTCGTCGTGAGATTCACGACTACCTTCGTGATATTTTAAACCAAGCGCCTGTCTTGGAGTCCATTTCCAAGCGCAGCTCCCTCCATGCAAATGGCTTTTCCAAAATAGTTCTAGAGCGGAGATTGGGACTCGCATTACGGTTACACATTTGGGAGCCCAAAGACAATAACCAAGACGAAAAAGACGAAGCCCCGGAGAACATACATGACCACGTATGGTCCTTTGGTTCAAGGATCCTGATTGGGGGATTAGGCGAACACAGGTTCAAAGAATCTTCCAGGGGAGTGGAAATGGATCACTACCATTACGAGCGATCTCGCGCGACACTGCCGCCTGGAAATCTAAGTTTCCAAGGCAATTCTCGACTCGCTATTTCCGATGACCTACTGCATCGAGAAGGAAACTTCTATCATGTATCTGACACGATTCTACATCGTGCTTGGAACATCGAGGATAGTGGTTATTCAGCAACCCTGGTGCTAACAGGCAGCCCAAGAAGCCAGGGCGCGTCTGTCTATACACAGACTGGGACCCATGTTAGAGAGGACATAGATAAAGCAAATATATCCCCAAAAAACACGAAGCGACTCATTAGAATGGTAACCGAAGCCCTGCAATAGGCACAACTTCACTGATCCTCGCTGTCTACCGCTTATGCCATCATTACTCTGAACCGGACAAGCCCATCATGCATCATAAATCTGACCGGCCTAGCTTCGTTCAACTAGGCAACCACAACACCCAGTACAATCACTACTACAACTTGCCTTCCAAAAATACTAAAAAAATTCTTGAGAATGACAAGATTGCTAACCTCGGGCCTTTCTCTTTAACAGCTCTCCTTGCCTCTGAATCCGAAAATATGATTATCGTCAACACCGTCACTGAGGAAATGAATAGGAGAATGGCAACTCCGACAAGTCCCGTTGGAGACCTCCTCTTGTGCCATCGCCTAGCCCCCGTTATCGCGAAGCACGGAAATTGGCAACTGCGTCGTGCTTTCAGCCACTCCCTGTCTCACGTGCTAGCTGCTACTAGTAGCACTAATGAAATTTCCCGCAAGATTTCACTTGACCTTCTCGACTATGCGCGCGACTCAGCTAACTTCAGCGTTATGCTTTCTATCGCCACCACAGCCAGCAGCTCAGCTTCTCAATTATTTCCTGGTAGCACTCAAGAAATACATGAATTTAACCATCCACAGGTTCTGTGGCAGCATTCGCGTGATCCATCACTGTCCGCATCAAACGGAGGCCTAAGGACTCTAGTTGATACGGTATTAAATCGCGAAGATCAGTGGTCCAAGAGGAAGCTCATCAGTTCGTCCCTCTTACACTCTGCCAAGGGCAAACTCGACGAATGGGATGAAATAAAGCGCCTTCTTGAAAGCTGCAATGAAGATGACATTCAGTACATCCGCCTAATTCTAAATTGGATCGACCCACTCGATCGCCTTGACATATCGAATGCACTACCCTCTCCTATAAGAAAGTTCATTAAGAGAGAAAAAAATACACCATCTCGTCTCAGCTTAGAGTCCCTGCCTATTGCTAGCCCAAGCTTAATTAGGTCTAATCTCGAAATTTTGAGCCTTGATCTGGACATGCAAAAAATGTCTACAGAAATAAGTTTGGACCAACCAGGCCTGACAGGAAGCAGCAAAGGTCGCTATTCGCCTATCGAGGATACTATCTCATACGTGTTGTCGAACACGCATAAAGAGTTGCGTGAGAGCCTTATTCTCGAACTCCTAGACTCCTTCGACGAAGGAATTCGATGGGCTACAGCCTCACAGTTTGATCTGGGCCTACCTCAGGGGCGAGTTAACGACACCGAGGCCAAACAGGTTTTCAAATTCCTAAAGGATACTCACCCGTGGGTGGCACGTGAGGCGCTAACCACAATAGCCCGAACTAACCTTGCGATAAGCGAAGCAAACCTCCGAAAGTTGGCTAAAAGTGCAACCGCTGCAGTAGACCACGCAGTGACTCAGGGTTGGCCTAAAAGCGAGCTTTTACCGGCCATAGCCGCGCTGATAGTTTCGGAACCTGAAATCACGAAATACTTGGAAATTTCTTCCAAAGATGGGTAAAATAACCGTGTGTGATCCTTCCCACCAAGTTCAATTGTCCCAGGCTGCATGGCTTTGCCAAAAAAGAGCACGAGTCTATGGTCCCACCACGGTTGGGTGTGCCGTGATGGACGAGAATAGCCGACTCCATACCGGCTGTAACGTCGAGCATCGATTTCGTAGCCACGATATTCATGCGGAAACTAATGCACTTGGCAACCTTGTGGCAAATGGCGGAAAGTTAGCCATTGCAATATTCATAGTTTCACCTCGGGGATGGACCCCCTGCGGCAGTTGTCTCGACTGGATATTTGAGCTAGGCGGAGAAGACTGCGATGTATTTACGCAGTCGTCACCCAACAGCCCTATTTTGTCATACAAGTCAATAGATTTGATGCCATATTTTCCTGAATGAAGTAAGTTGACGCGGCCATTAGAGCGCCACCAACACCGCAGAGAATAAAAAGCGAGAGGCAGAGTAAAGTTGGATCCTATATCGCTAGTACTCGGTGCAATCCTAGCTGGCGCTGCCCAAGGCGGACACGAGGTAGCAGGGAAGGCAGTCGTAGACACCTACACCAAATTTCGTGATTCACTGAGGGACAAGCTTTCAAGTAAGAAGTCTGCTCAAGTCGCAGTCGAAGAATATGCGGAGGACCCTGAAAACTGGCAACCAGTACTGGAATCCTACCTTCGCCAGATGGGAATCCAGAAAGATAAGGAGCTCCTTGAGGCCGCGTCAAAAGTACTAAGCGCTACCGATCCTAAGGGCGCGTCCGGCGGAAAGTACACCGTAGAAATATCCAACTCCTACGGGGTTCAAGTAGGCGACCACAATACACAAACAAATCACTATTAGAAGAAAACCTCGCCTAGTTTTTGCGCACAATCGGCTTTTTCCTCCAGGGGACCTTTGATCCGATGGCAGGCCACTTCCGCCCATGGCAAAGCCCCAGGCCAGGCGGGGTGAACCCGCCGCGCAGCCCGGGGCTCGGGGCGCTGAATCGCTCCTGGTGTGCTCCCCCGTCCCGCTACCCGACCGACACCGGCGTCCCGCGCAGCAGCGCGGCGGTCGCCTCGGCCGCCGCTTTGGCGACGTCGGGGTACACCGACTGGTAGGTGTCCTGGGTGAAATGCGTGGTCGCGTGGCCCAGCTCGGAGGACACCACCTTCACGTCCGTGCCCGCGGCCAGTGCGAGCGAGGCGGCCCCGTGGCGCAGCCCGGGCATCGTCCGGGTAGCCAAGACGAGCCGGTCCTGGAAGGTCTGGGCTTGAGCCGCCCAAGGACAGGTGGGTGGAGCGGGGCGGCAGACGGCTGCCGGGAAGGGTGTGCGGGGGCGTGAACGCCCTCGCATACCCCCGGGCGCCGCGCGCCCTACGTGAAGGAACCCGCCTACTGGGTATAAGTCTGGATTCCTATAGGCCCACCTGCAGGGGCGTTGACCTGGACTGATAACGGGCTGAGGGTGGGCCGATCAAGGCGGCCCACCGATCGGCGGGGTCATTGGCCCCCGGAAGGGCCCACCTATCGGCGGAGTGATCGGCGGCGTTATCGGCCCCTCGATGGCCCATCCTGATCAGCTTCCCTCGGAGGCTTCTGGAACGCCTCCAGGCCGCTTCGACGGTCCGAGAAGTCACCTCGGGTTCTTCCCGACCATTGGTCGAGAAGTCCGCGACGGCACCCTGCAGCTTCAGAGAAGCGTCGGAGGGCGCCTCCTCCCGCAGGAGAAGACGCCCCGGACTGTTGGCGGTTTCCTCAGCCCCGCAGTGCCAGGTAGGTACGGATGCGGTCGGTCAGCTCGGCGAACTCCTCCTCCACCGGCTCGGACTCGACACCTGACCTGACTCGTGCCACTTTTGAGTACTGATCTTTGATTATGCGGTTGACGGAAACGGTGAGGGTTCCAAGCCGACCGACTCGATGAACCCCCGCAGCAGATCGGTGCGCTTGCGCACCAGACGCAGATGCGCGTTGATCACCTGCTCCAAATCCTCCAGACTCCGGAACAGACGGCTTCTGAGCACCCGTTCAAGGTGCGCCCACAGCGTCTCCACCGGGTTCAGCTCGGGCGCGTACCGGGGCAGGAACACCACCCGCACCCAGTCCCGTGCCGTGATCTGGGCGGTCATCTTCTTGCCGGAGTGGGAGGAGTGGTTGTCCCAGATCAACACCACCGGGCCTTGGAGCGCCCGGTGCAGACGGTCCAGCAGGGCGGGCAGCACCGCGGCGGTGATGGAGGAGCGGGTGCGCACCGCATGGAACAGCTTCACCGCCCCGGTGGCGGGGTGCACGCACAGCCACCCGACGGTGTTGGCCCGCTCCCGCCGGCCCCGACGTGCTGCCACCAACGGGGTGCGCCCCCTGCGGCCCCAGGTGCGACGGGTGGGCGGGGACGTGCTCGCCCCGCACTCATCGGCGAAGACGATCCACGCCCCGGAGGTCTCAGCGTCCTCTTTTGGCCCGGGGCCACACCTGGGTGCGCCACCGGTCGACCTCTTCCTCATCGCGTTCGGCGGCCCGCGTCGCGGGCACCTGGTGGGAGAAGCCCATACGTTGCAGTAGTCGCCACACCCCGGAGGGGTCGGCGTAGG